>NZ_JBELMH010000008.1:22505-33506 GCF_042096055.1 Citreimonas sp.
GGGCTGGGCCATCCGTCGGTGATCGAGCACCTCAAGGCGCTGGGCGTCACCACGGTCGAGTTGTTGCCGATCCACGGTTTCGTCAAGGACCGGCACCTGGCCGACCAGGGCCTGTCGAATTACTGGGGCTACAACTCGCTGTCGTTCTTCGCGCCGCACAGGCCGTACCTGGCCAGCGGGCACCTGCGCGAGGTCAAGGAAGCGATCCGCCGCTTCCACAAGGCCGGGCTGGAGGTGATCCTCGACGTGGTCTACAACCACACCGCCGAGGGCAACGAGATGGGCCCGACGCTGTCGTTCCGCGGCATCGACAACGCCAGCTATTACCTGCTGTCGCCCGACGATCCGCGCCACGGTTTCGACGTCACCGGCACCGGCAACACGCTGAACGTGTCGAACCCGATGGTGCTGCGCATGGTGCTCGACTCGCTGCGCTACTGGGTCGAGGCGCTGCACGTGGACGGCTTCCGCTTCGACCTCGCCTCGACGCTGGCGCGCGAGGAAATGGGCTTCGAGCGGGGCGGCGCGTTCTTCGCCGCGATCCGGCAGGACCCGGTGCTGCGCGGCGTCAAGCTGATCGCCGAGCCCTGGGACATTGGCGAGGGCGGCTACCAGGTCGGCGCCTTCCCGTGGCCCTTCCGCGAGTGGAACGACAAGTTCCGCGACGACCTGCGCGCCTTCTGGCGCCGCGACGACGGGCTGAAATCGGCTGTGTCGGAACGCCTGCTGGGCAGTCCGGTGCAGTTCGACCACGATCACCGGCCGGCCACCAGCTCGATCAACTTCCTGGCGGCGCATGACGGCTTCACGCTGAAGGACACGGTCAGCTACAACGACAAGCACAACGAGGCCAATGGCGAGGACGGCCGCGACGGGCACGACAACAACCTCAGCGACAATTGCGGCATCGAGGGCGAGACCGACGACGAACAGGTCATCGCCACGCGCAAGCGGCGGCTGCGCTCGATGCTCGCGTCGCTGTTCGTGTCGCAGGGCGTGCCGATGCTGCTGGCGGGCGACGAGTTCGGCCAGACGCAGGGCGGCAACAACAACGCCTACAACCAGGACAACGAGACCACGTGGCTGAACTGGGAGCGTGCCGATGCCGACCAGATCCGCTTCACCGGCGCGCTGGCGCGGCTGCGCGGCGAGCTTGGGATGGGGCGCGAACGCTTTGCAGGCCATGACGAGGGCGCCGTGGTGCGCTGGTGGCATCCCGAGGGGCGCGAAGCCTCGGACGGGGACTGGAGCGACGAGACGCTGATCGCCGAGCTGACGGACGACGAGCATCGCACCATGGTGATCCTCAACGCGGGCGACCGCGTGGACGTGACCCTGCCCAAGGGCGAGTGGGGCCTGCGCCTGGACACCGCGCGTGACGAGCCTGCGGCCGACGAAGCCGTCGAGGGCACGATCGCCGTCGACTGGCAATCGGTCGTCGTGCTGACCCGCGCGCCCAGCGGCCGGCCGAGGGGGTGAGTGTCATGACGCATCCGACAGACACCGATCGACCCGCGCGGGGCCAGACCCGCTCCGAAGCAGACATGCCCGGCGAGAGCCCGTCCGACCCGTCGCCGGATCGACGCGTGACCGCGCCAGCGACGCGCGCCCTGCCGGGCCGCACCTGCGTGCTGATGAACCGCGCCTCGGGTCGCAAGCGCGAGCGGGCCGAGACAGACGCGCTCGAAAAGCGGATCGACGCCACCGACGGGTTCGAGTTGCGCTGGCTGGACCACAAGGCCGGCCTCGAGGAACCGGTGCGCAAGGCGGTCGAGGACGGCTTCGACACGGTCGTCGCTGCCGGCGGCGACGGCACAGTCAGCGCCTTCGCGGGCGTGCTGTCCGGCACCGACAGCCGGATGGGCGTCCTGCCGATGGGCACGTTCAACTTCCTCGCCCGCAGCATGGACATCCCCGAGGATGTCGACGACGCGCTGGACCTGCTGCAGACCGGCACCGAACGGCGCATCGCGCTGGGCGAGATCAACGGCCGCACCTTCATCAACAACGCCAGCCTCGGCGCCTATGCCGCCGTGCTGGAGGCGCGCGAGAAGATCTATGCCCGCTGGGGCCGCAGCCGCATCGCCGCCTACTGGTCGGTGATCGTGGCGATGCTGACGCTCTACCGTCCGCTCAAGATGACGGTGACGGTCGACGGGGTCGAGCACAAGGTCCGCTCGCCCATGGCGTTCATCGCGATCCGGCCCTACCAGCTGGACGAATACGGGCTGGACGGCGCCGACGCGGTCCGGGGCGGCCAGCTGGCGCTGTACCTCGCACCCGACGGCGGGCGCCTGATGCTGCTGTGGCGTGCGATCAAGATCCTCGCGCGGCGGGTGAACCCCGGCGAGGATTACAGGCTGATGACCGGAAAGGAGATCGTGATCCGGACGGAGAAATCTAAGCAACTCGTGGCCCGCGACGGCGAGCGCGAGCGCATGAAGGGTCCCTTCACCGTGCGTCTGAACCAGTCCGCGCTGGGCGTCATCGTGCCGCACGACGACGCGGACACCGACAAGGGCCCGCACGCGGACTGATGCGCCTCGTCCTGATCGCAGACCTGCATTTCGGCACCGAAAGTCCCAGCCTGGTGCCGCGCCTGCACGCCGCCATCGCCGCGGCGAGCCCGGACCTCGTAATGGTGGCGGGCGACTTCGTGCAGCGCGCGCGCACCGCGCAGTACCAAGCGGCCCGCGCCTTCGTCGACGCGCTGACGACGCCGTGGATCGCGGTGCCGGGCAACCACGACATCCCGCTGCTCAACCTGCCCGAACGGCTGCTGTCGCCGCGTGCCGCGTACCGCCGCTGGATCGCGCAGGAGACCGAGCCGGTCTGGGATAGCGACACGGCGCGGATCATCGGCCTCGACACGACCGACCGCTGGAGCCACCAGCGCGGTCGGGTGGACGACGACCAGATCGAGCGCGTCTGCCGGATGATCCGCGAGGCCGGCGACCGGCTGCCGATCATCCTGGCGCACCATCCGTTCCACCACCGCCCCGAGGTCGAGAAGTCGCTGATGCGCGGGGCGCCCCGGGCGCTCGAGGCCTGGGCCGAATGCGGCGCGCACGTGATCCTGTCGGGCCACCTGCACACCTTTCTGGTCGAGCCCTTCGTCGCCCGGAAGAGCGACGGACAGACCCTGCAGGTCCACTGCGGCACCTCGGCGTCGTCGCGGCTGCGCGGGCAGGACAACGACTTCGCCATCCTCGACGTCGGCGACCGCCGCATCGAGGTCACGCGCATGGTCTTCTCTGACGACACGGGATTCGACCATGCCTCGCGCAAGGTCTATGCCGTGAAAGAGGCGGGCTGGAGCGAGGCCTAGAAAATCGCCCGCGCGCCGGAACCAGCGCGACGTGGGCCTGTTTGCCAAGGACGGCCGCTCGCGTGCCGGATGGGGGCCAGGGGATTGAACATCAGCACAAGCGCAGCCGACGCGACGCACGGCCGAAGCGGGCACGCCCGTGAGCGATAATAACGACGCCGCCGAAGACCCGGCCGTCGCCGAGCGGTCGCGCGTGTCATTCGCGCCGGCCTGGGCGGTGATCGGCATCTTCCTCATGCTCCTCGTCGGCGGCATGGCCTATGCGCGGTCGTTCCTGATGCCGGTGGTGCTGGCGCTGCTGCTGCAACTGGTCTTCAGTCCGCTGCGCCGCCAGATGGAGCGGATGGGCCTGTCCGCGGGGCTGGCGGCGGGCATCATCATGACCGTTCTGGTGGGCGCGCTGATCCTCGCCGGCGCGGGCCTCGCGGTGCCGGCGCGCGACTGGATCTCGCGCGCGCCGGATCTCAGCTACGAGCTGCGCGAGAAGATCGAGCAGATCCGCGGCACCACCGAGACCGTCACCAACGCCGCCGAGCAGATTGACAACCTTGCCGAGGGCGAGGAAGAGCCGGGCGTGCAGCGCGTGAAGGTCGAGGAAGAGGGCGGCGGTGCCCTGTCGATGGCGCTGTCGCTGCCGGGCATCCTGGCGCAGGTGGTGTTCACGCTGATCCTGCTGTTCTTCCTGCTCGCCTCGGGCGACATGTTCAACGAGAAGCTGGTGCACGTGATGCCCACCTTCCGCGACAAGCGACGGGCGGTGCGCGTCGCCTACGACATCGAACGCAAGCTGTCGCGCTACTTCCTGACGATCACGGCGATCAACGCGGGCCTCGGCGTCGCCGTCGGCCTGGCGATGTGGTGGCTGCAGATGCCCAACCCGGCGCTGCTCGGGGTGGCCGCGTTCCTGCTGAACTTCATCCCGTATCTGGGCGCGCTGCTGGGCGTGCTGGGTGCGTCGCTGATCGCCTTCGTGACGCTGGACACGGTCGAGCAATCGGTGATCGTGGGCGCGGTCTACTTCGCGCTCACCACTATAGAGGGGCAGCTTATCACGCCCGTGCTGGTGGGCCGGTCGCTGCGGTTGAACCCGGTCGTCGTGTTCCTGTCGGTGACGCTGTTCGCGTGGCTTTGGTCGGTGGTGGGAATGCTCGTCGCCACGCCGCTTCTGGTTGCCCTGCGGACGTTCTGCGACCATGTGCCCGCGCTGTCGAGTGTCGGGCACTTCCTTTCCGCGCGCGGCGACGAAGGCACGGGCGACGACGAAAGGGCGGGGCAGGGCGATCGCCGTTAAGGATGCCCCGGACAGTCGCGGGACCGAGCACGATGGCTGCTGCACGGTCCAGGCGTCGCGGAAATCCGCCAAACGGCCCGATCGGGTCAATCTGCGCTGTCATTCCGCCGCGATCGGCTGCACTGTCCCTCACAACGTTCCACCGCGGAGAGCCTAGATGCCGACAATCCTGCGCGCGCCTCAGATCCGCCTCCGGCGTGCGGAGCCAAGTGGTGACAGAGGTTCGCCCCGGACGGCCATGGTGCCGCTGGCCGAGATCGACCTGACCGACCGGCTGGCGCCGTGGATGGCGCTGTGGATGGCGCAGATCCTGGTTGGCGTCGGCTGCGCGCTGGCCGCGATGCTGGCGCGTGCGGCGGTGGACGCGGTCTATCCCGGCGCCGGTCCGTTCTCGCTCGCGATGCCGTTCATGCTTGCCGCGACCCTGTTCGGGCGCTGGCAGGCCGGTGTCATCGCCCTGCTGATCGGCGCCCTGCACGCGTGGTATTTCGTGCTGCCCGAGGTCGGCAGCTTCCGGTTCGCCATTCCCGCCGACGCGCCGCGCGTCGTCGTCAACGTGCTGTCGGGCTGCGCCATCGTCGCGCTGGCCGAGCAGTTCCGTCGCGCGGTACGGCGCGCCGTCTCGGATCGCGAGGCGCGCCTGGCCGAGCGCGACCTGCTGCTGCGCGAGCTCGACCACCGGGTGAAGAACAACTTCGCGCTCATGTCCTCGCTGACCGGACTAGAGCGTCGGCTCGCGCAATCGCCCGAGGCGCGCGAGCGGCTGGATGCGGTGGCCAAGCGGATCGAGAGCGTCGTGCGCGTGCACGCCGCGCTCTACCGCAAGGCCGACGGCCGGCTGCAGGTGGCGATGTCGTCCTACCTCGACGGGATCTGCCGCTCGCTCGAGACCGCGCTGCTGGACGGGCGCGACATCACCATGACGGTGCAGGTGGGCGGTATCACGCTGGACCGCGAGATCGCGCTGACCTTCGGCCTGCTGGTCAACGAACTCGTGACCAACGCGGCCAAGCACGCCTTTCCCGACGGCCGGCGCGGCCACATCGCCGTCAGCCTCGAACCCGGCGACACGCTCGTGCTGCGGGTCAGCGACAACGGCGTCGGCGCGGTCGCGCAGGACGGGGCCGAGCGTGGGTCGGGCATGAACCTGATCACCTCGCTCGTCGCCTCGCATGGCGGCGAGATCACGCGCGAGACCGACGGCTCGGGCACGACCGTCACGGCCGCGGTGCCCGCCGTGGCGCGCAGCGGCGCCTGAGGCGCAGCACGCCCGATAAGGCCGCGCGCTCAGGCGCATAAGTCTGCCGGCACGATTTCCGCACGGTCACTCCGGTTGCGCGGAACACGGCGCGCGATGCCGCGTTTCCAGTGAGCTTCTTCACATGGATCACGCACATGCCAGCAGGAAATAACGTCGCCGCAATCATGCTGGCCGGTGGCCGCGGGTCGCGCCTTCACGAATTGACCGACACCACATGTAAGCCCGCGCTGCCGTTCGGGCCGGGCCACCGCATCGTCGACTGGACCATGGCCAACCTGCAGTCGGCGGGCCTGCGAAAGGTGGTCGTGGCGACGCAATACATGCCGGCCCCGCTCGAGCGTCATGTCAGCCAACGCTGGACGCCGCGCTTCGACGGCGGGCTGATCTTCGCGCAGGCGCTGCGCCTGACCGGCCGGCCCGAGGGCTTCTCGGGCACGGCCGACGCGGTGCGCCGGTCGCTGGGCCTGCTGCGCGGGCAGGGCGTGCGCACGCTGCTGGTGGTCGCGGCGGACCATGTCTACTCGATGGACTACACGGCCATGCTCGATGCCCACGCGGCCTCGGGCGCGGCGGTGACGGTCGCGGTGACGCCGGTGCCGCGCGCCACGGCCTCGGGCTTCGGCATCGTGCAGCCGGATGCGAAGGGCCGGATCGCCGGTTTCCTGGAAAAGCCCGCCGACCCGCCGGGCCTGCCGGACGACCCGACGCACGCGCTGGCCAGCATGGGGATCTATGCCTTCGACCTCGCCTGGCTCGAGGCCGCGCTGGCCGATGGCGGCGACGATTTCGGCTATGACATCTTGCCGCGCGCGGTCGCCGCCGGACAGGCCGCCTGCCACCGGGCGACCCGCCGCGACGGCGCGCCGGTCTATTGGCAGGACGTCGGCACGCTCGACGCCTACCACGCGGTCTGGACGGCTTTGGGACGCGACGCGGCTCTCTGCCCCGGACCCTTCGGATCTGCGACGATCGACCCGGGGGCGGGCGCATGGCTCGACCGCGACGTGGTCGCGATGCCCGGCAGCCGCCTGCACCGCGACGCGCAGGTCAGGAACGCCATCGTCGCTCCGGGCGTTTGCCTTGAAAGGACCGACGTGATCGGCGCCTGCACGGCCGAGGATGCACGCTGGTTCCGGATCACCGAGGGCGGCGTCCGCCTCGTGACCCGCGCGATGATGGCCCGGCGCGCCGAGCGGCGTCCCCGGCTTTACCCGATGCCCGCCGATCCGGTGCCTGCCGCCCTCCCGGCGCATGCGGTGGCCGGACGGGCGATAGGCCGGGCCGAGCCGCGGAACCGCCTCGCCTGATCACGCCGGGCCGCCGCCGCGCGCCACCGCAAGGAGCCGCAATGACCGACACTGCCGCGCCACCGGCGCATTTCTGGGGAGCCCGCCCGGCCGCGGGCGACACGTGGGACTTCGCGCTCTGGGCTCCGGACGCGGGGCAGGTCGCTTTGCGTCTGCATCGGTCCGACGTGGCGCTGGAGCGCAGCGACGACGGTGTCTGGCGCGGCCGCCATTCCGCGCGCGCAGGCGACCGCTACGGGTTCGTCGTCGACGGCACCTTCGTGCCCGACCCGGCCTCGCGCCGGCAGGACGGCAGCGTGCACGACGCCTCGATCCTGGTCGAGCCCGACGCCGCCGACACCCGCGGCTGGTCCGGGCGCGACTGGGCCGAGGCGGCGATCCTTGAAATCCATGTGGGCACCTTCACCGAGGAAGGCACTTTCGCAGCCGCCGCGCGGCACCTGCCCGCGCTGGCCGAGACCGGCATCACCATGGTCGAGCTGATGCCCGTGGCGCAGTTCGCCGGCGATCGCGGCTGGGGCTACGACGGGGTGCTGCCTTTCGCGCCGCACCCGGCCTACGGCACCCCCGAGGACCTGAAGGACTTCGTCGCCGCCGCGCACCGCGCCGGCATCGGCGTGCTGATGGACGTGGTCTACAACCATTTCGGCCCCGAAGGCGCGTATCTGCACGTGACCTCTCCGCGCTTCTTCGACGAGGGCACCGACACGCCCTGGGGCTCCGCCATCGACTACAGCCTGCGCCCGGTGCGCGAATTCGCCCTGCAGAACGCCGAGATGTGGGTGCGCGACTACGGCTTCGACGGCCTGCGGCTGGACGCGGTGCACGCAATCGTCGACCCGGGAACGCCGCACCTGATCACCGAGATGGCCGAGCGGCTGCGCGCGCTGCGCCTGGGCCGCCTCGTGCACCTCGTCACCGAGGACGAGCGCAACCTGCCCGTCTTCCAGGACGAGGGCACCGCCGCCGCCACCTGGAACGACGACTACCATCATGCCGTGCACGCGCTGACCACCGGCGAGGCCGACAGCTACTACGCGCCCTTCGCGGTGGACCCGATGTGCGATCTGGTGACGGCGCTGGAGCGCGGGCAGGTGGACGAGGGCCAGCCGCGCCGCAACGGCAAGCCGCGCGGCGCGCCGTCCGGCCACCTTCCGCCCACCGCGTTCGTGAACGCCAACCAGACGCACGACCAGATCGGCAACCGCGCGCAGGGCGACCGGCTGATCGCGCTGATCGGCCCGGATCCGATGCGCGTGCTGCACGCGTTGCTGCTGACCTCGCCCTACATCCCGATGCTGTTCATGGGCGAGGAGATCGGCGCGCGCACGCCCTTCCGTTTCTTCGTCGGGTTCGAAGGCGATCTGGCTGACGCCGTGCGCAAGGGCCGCGCCGAGGAGTTCAAGGCCTTCGCCTCGTTCGGGGGCGACGTGCCCGACCCGGTGGCGCGCGACACCTTCTCCGGCTCGCGCCCCTACGACGACCCGCCCGAGGACGCCGCCGACTGGAACGCGCTGACCCGCACGCTGCTGCGCCACCGCGCCGAGAAAGTCGTGCCCTTGCTGCGCAGCGGGCGGGTCGAGGCCGGCGTCGGCCAGACCGGCCCGCGTGCGTTGCGCGCCTTGTGGCGCTTCGAGGCCGGCCAGATCGAGACGGTCGCCGCCCTCGGCACCCCGCACGACCCCATGCCCGGCGCCGACCTGATCCTGGGCGCGCCTGGAGACAATTACGGCTTTGCCACGAAGGTCACGTTCACATGATAGATCCCACCGCCACCTACCGCCTGCAGCTGCGCGACGGGGTGACGTTCGACGACGCGCGCACGCTTCTGCCGACCCTCGCGGAGCTGGGGTTCAGCCACCTCTACCTGTCGCCGATCTTTTCGGCGACCGACGGCTCGACCCACGGCTACGACGTCACCGATCCGGGGGTGATCGACCCCGTGCTGGGCGGCGAGGACGGCTATGTCGCGCTGGCCGAGGCGGCGCATGACGCGGGCTTGGGGGTCGTGCTGGACATCGTGCCCAACCACACCGCCTTCACGGTCGAGAATCCGTGGCTGCGCGACGTGCTGCGCCACGGCGAAGGCAGCCGCTATGCGCGGCATTTCGACATCGACTGGTCCGAGCGGCTGGTGCTACCCTGGCTGGCCGATCCGTTCGAGACGATGCTCGAGGCCGGGCGGCTGGAGATCGACGGCGACGTGCTGCGCGCGGACGGCGCGCTTGAGGTGCCGCTGGCGCCGGGGACGTCCGGCGGCGTCGTGGTCGAGGTGCACGACCGCCAGCCCTGGCGGCTGACGCACTGGGTGCGCGAACGCGACGGCATCACGCACCGGCGCTTCTTCACCGTGACCGACCTGATCGGCATGCGGATCGAGGACGAAACGGTGTTTCAGGATTGCCACGCCAAGGTCTTCGACCTGCTCGACCGCGGGCTGGTCGACGCGCTGCGGATCGACCACGTGGACGGCCTCGCCGATCCGGATGATTACCTCGAACGGTTGCGCGCCCGGGTGGGAGACGACTGCCCGATCTGGGTCGAGAAGATCCTGACCGGCGACGAGGCGCTGCCCGACTGGCCGGTCGAGGGCACCACCGGCTACGAGGCCGCGCGCCACATCGCGCGCCTGCTGACCGATGCCGAGGGGCACGCCGCGCTGCTGGATGCCTGGTCGCGCGACACCGGCCTGGAGACCGATTTCCACGCCGCCGTGATCGAGGCCAAGCACCAGATCCTGCGCGAGGAACTGGCTTCCGAGTTGCTGCTGATGATCGACCTTGGGCAGCGCGCCTTGGCCGAGGCGGGTGACGAACACGGCGCCGAGGCCGTGCGCGAGGCCGTCATCGGCCTGCTGATCGCCTTCCCGCGCTACCGAACCTACTTCCGTGGCACGCAAGTGCGCGACGAGGACCGCGCGCTGATGGCCACCGCCGCGGACGAGGCCGCCGCCGACCTGCGCAGCCGCGACGTGGTCGACCTGCTGACCGCCGCCATGACCGACCCGGGCGGCCCCGACGCCGAGCGCTTCCGCACCCGGTTCCAGCAGGTTACCGGTGCGCTGATCGCCAAGGCGCACGAGGACACCGCGTCCTTCCGCCAGACCGCGTACCTTGCGGCCTGCGAGGTCGGCGCCGATCCCGACGACGCTGTGGCCCGCGCGCCCGAAGTCGAGGCCTGGTGCGCCAGGCGCGATCCCCGCGCGATGACGCTAACGTCGTCCCACGACACCAAGCGGTCCGAGGATTCGCGCATGCGGCTGGTGGCCATGTCGCACCTGCCCGACGCTTTTTTCGATCTGCTGCGCGCCGCGCAGGCGCTGCCCGGCGCGGATTCCGTGCGCCCGCAGGAGCGCTGGTATGCGGTACAGGCGGCGCTGGCGGTCTGGGATGAAAGCGACGCGGATCTCGAGACGCGGCTGGCCGATCACCTGATCAAGGCGCTGCGCGAGGGCAAGGACATCACCACCTGGACGCATACCGACGACGCGGCCGAGGCGGCCGTGCTGGCCTTCGCCGACGCGCTCTGCGCCGCGTGGCGGCGCAACCCGCCGCCGGCTCTGGACTCGCTGATCGCCCGCGGCGAGGTGCTGGGCCTTGCGCAGCTGGCGCTCAAGATGACGATGCCCGGCGTGCCGGACGTCTACCGCGGCGCGATGGGGCCGTACCTGGCGCTCACCGACCCCGACAACCGCCGCCCCGTCGATCCCGCCCGGTTTGACACCTGGCCCGACGCGCCGGGTTTCGCGGGCGACAAGTACCGCTTGGGCCGCGCGCTGCTGCACCTGCGCCGCGACCGGCCGGACTTCTTCGCC
>NZ_JBELMH010000008.1:33606-36107 GCF_042096055.1 Citreimonas sp.
CCGCTTGGGCCGCGCGCTGCTGCACCTGCGCCGCGACCGGCCGGACTTCTTCGCCAAGGCCGAAACCGCACTCTCGGGCGACGGCGGCGGGGAGTCGCTGACGCTGACCCGCACGGTCGGGCCGGACACGCTGAGCGTGACGATCCGACCTTCCGAGGCCGGCCAGTCTGTCACGCTCGGCTGGAACGGCGAGCCGGTGGACTACACCCTCGCCGCGGCACAGCTGAACGACCCGTCGCACGCCTAGGACAGGGAACAGGGACCCGTCGGTTTCCGTTGTCCCGACAAGACTTCCACGCCGCACAGGAGACACGCGATGGACGACCTCAAGGACCTTTACATCGACCAGATGCAGGACCTGCATTCCGCCTGCAAGCAGTCGCGCGATATCGTCATCAAGCTCGAAGAGGCAGCCAAGGACGACCGCCTGAAAGAGGCGCTGCACGCCGGGCACAAGGGCATCTCGGACGGGATGGAGATGATCGCGTCGATCGTCCGCGCCCACGATGCCGACCCGGAAGGCGAGCATTGCAAGGGCATGCAGGGCCTCGTCGCCGAGGCCAAGGCCCACGCGCTGGAAGAGGATTTCTCGGACGACGACGTGCGCGACGCGATGATCATCACGCAGTACCAGCGCATGGTGCATTACGCGATCGCGGGCTACGGCTGCTGCAAGGCTTTCGCGCAGCGGCTGAACCTCGACGACGACGCGGCCAAGATCGACAAGCACCTGTCGCACACCTACCACGGTGACGAGACGATGACCGCGCTGGCGCGCAACGGCATCAACAAGGCCGCCGCCACCTGAGGCGACTTGTTCGCGACGCTGTCAAAGGCGGTCCTTCGGGGCCGCCTTTTTCGTGCGTTCACGCAGCCGTGCCTTGCGGGTGGGTGCTGTGGAACGTATGAAGAACACATGGCTCGGATGACGATACAGGACAAGCTGGCGCTGCTGTCGGACGCGGCGAAATACGACGCCTCGTGCGCGTCGTCGGGCACGGCCAAGCGCGGCTCGCGCGACGGCAAGGGGTTGGGGTCAACCACCGGATCGGGGATCTGTCACGCCTATGCCCCCGACGGGCGGTGCATCTCGCTGCTCAAGATCCTGATGACCAATTACTGCATCTACGACTGCGCCTATTGCGTGAACCGCGCGTCATCGAACGTGGCCCGCGCCCGCTTCACCGTGGACGAGGTGGTTTGGCTGACGACCGAGTTCTACCGCCGCAACTACATCGAGGGGCTGTTCCTGTCCTCGGGCATCATCAAATCGTCGGATTACACGATGGAGCAGATGGTGCTGATCGCGGAAAAACTGCGTGCGCAGGGCTTCCGCGGCTACGTGCACCTCAAGACGATTCCCGACGCCTCGCCCGAACTTGTCGAGCGTGCGGGGTTGGCCGCCGACCGCCTGTCGATCAACATCGAACTGCCCACCGATGCGAGCATCAAGGCCTACGCGCCGGAAAAGGACGCGCGCAGCATCCGCGCGGCGATGGGCAAGGTGCGCCTGACAGGTGAGGATTACGCCGACCGGTCGCATACCGGGCGCCGCCGGGGCCGTTTCGCGCCGGCCGGGCAATCGACGCAGATGATCGTCGGTGCGGACGGGTCCAACGACGCCACGATCCTCGGCAACGCCGATCGGCTCTACGGCGCCTACGGCTTGAAGCGGGTCTACTACTCGGCCTTCTCGCCCATCCCCGACAGCAGCGCGGTGCTGCCGCTGGTCGATCCACCGTTGATGCGCGAACACCGCCTCTACCAGGCCGACTGGCTGCTGCGCTTCTACGGGTTTGAACTGTTCGAGATCGTCACCCGCGACAGCGCAGGGATGCTCGACCTCGACGTGGATCCGAAACTTGCCTGGGCGCTGGCCAACCGCGACCGCTTTCCGGTCGACGTGAACCGCGCCACCAAGGATGCCCTGCTGCGGGTGCCCGGTTTCGGCACCAAGATCGTCGACCGGATCATCAAGGCGCGCCGCTCGGGCAGCCTGGGGCTCGAGGACATCCGCCGCATGGGCGGGCGTGTGAAGCAGGCGCGGCCCTTCGTGGTGACGAAGGATCACCACCCCAAGGCGACGCTCGACGCCACCGACCTGCGCGCGCGCTTCGTCAAGCCCAAGCAGATGGAGCTGTTCTAGCCCATGTTCGCGCCCCGCCTGCCGCGCCTCGGCACGTTGGGGGCCTGGCGCGACGCCGCGCGCCTGCTCGCCTCGCACCGCGTACCGCCAGAGGCGGTCCAGTGGGGGCTCGAGGGCGATCCCGACCCGCTTTTCGCCGAACCGCTGCCCGCGATGGGCGAGCCCTTCGGCGTGCCGCGCGGCTTCGTGGACATGGCGCGGCTGCTGATCCCCGAGCGGTCGCATCGCGGCATGGCGGTCGCGTACGGCCTGCTGGTGCGCCTGCGCGACGATCCCGGCCTGCTGGGCCGCCGCGCCGACCCGCTCGTGGCCGAGGCCGAGCGCATCGCCAAGGACATCCGCCGCGACCTGCACA
>NZ_JBELMH010000008.1:36207-50595 GCF_042096055.1 Citreimonas sp.
CCGCTCGTGGCCGAGGCCGAGCGCATCGCCAAGGACATCCGCCGCGACCTGCACAAGATGCACGCCTTCGTGCGCTTCCGCGAGGTCGGTGACCAGTCCGCGCGCCGCCGCTTCGCCGCCTGGTTCGAGCCCACCCACCGGATCGAGGAGCCGGTGGCCGACTTCTTCGTCAACCGCTTCGGCGACATGGACTGGGCCATCGTCACGCCCGAGGTCACGCTGACCTACGAAGGCAAAACGCTGTCCATGCAGGCGAAGGCCAGCCCGCGTCCGAATGACGGCGACGCGCTCGAGGCGCTCTGGACCACCTATTACAGCAACATCTTCAACCCCGCGCGGCTGAAGGTCGACGCGATGAAGGCCGAGATGCCGGTCAAGTACTGGCGGAACCTGCCCGAGGCGCGCGTCATTCCCCAACTGATCGCCGGCGCGCGCGCCAAGGTTACCGCCATGCAACAGGCCGGGCCCAGCGTGCCGCCGCCGCAATTCGACCGCCGCAGGATGCCGATGCCCGAACCGCTCGACGCCACGCCTCTCGATGCGCTCGCCCGCGAGGCCGCCGGCTGCACGCGCTGTCCACTGCATTGCAACGCCACTCAGACGGTCTTCGGCGAAGGACCGCAGGATGCCAGCCTGATGATCGTGGGCGAACAACCCGGCGACCAGGAGGACTTGGCCGGCCGTCCGTTCGTGGGCCCGGCGGGACGGCTGTTCGACGAGCAGGCGCAGGCGGCGGGCTTTGTGCGCGAGAAGGTCTACGTCACGAACGCGGTGAAGCACTTCAAGTTCGTGCAGCGCGGCAAGCGTCGCATCCACCAGCGCCCCGACGCGGGCGAGGTGACCGCCTGCCGCTGGTGGCTGGACCGCGAGATCGCCACCGTGAAGCCCGGCCTGATCGTCGCCATGGGCGCCACCGCACTGCAGGCGCTGACCGGGTCGGGCAAAGGCATCCTCAAGCGTCGGGGGGGCATCGAGCCGGGGCCGGACGATATCCGCGTGCTGGCCACGGTGCATCCAAGCTACTTGCTGCGCCTGCCCGACCCGCAGGCGAAGGCACGCGAGACCGAGGCGTTCCGCGCCGATCTTGAGCGCGCGGCGGAGTTGCTGCGCGCCTGACGCGGGCGTCGAGGCACAGCGCCGTTCCGCAGGGTTTTCATAACCGTTTAACGATGGGACATGGCCGCTCCGCGGTGCTGCCACGATCCGGCCACACCTGGGCGGCAGAACGGGTTCACGGCCGCAAGGCGACCCCGGCGCTGCGCCCCAACAGCCCCCACCGAAGGGTGCAGCGCCGGGGGTAATATCCCCCGGCGCCGGTCTTCAATGTCCCGCGGTCTTACTGGTGCTCGGCGCGCACGATGGCTGCGCCGTCGGCCATCGCCTTCATCTTGCCGAAGGCCACGTCATGCGGCAGGTATTTCAGCCCGCAATCCGGTGCCACGATCACCTTGTCCGCGTCCACGTGCGGCAGCGCGCGGCGGATGCGGTCGGCGATCACCTCGGGCGTCTCGACCTTCATGTCCGACAGGTCGACGACGCCCAGAATGATCGTCTTGCCGCGCAGGTTCTCCAGCACCGAGGTGTCCAGGTTGCTTTGCGCGGTCTCGAGGCTGACCTGGTTGCACAGGCAGCCCGACAGCTGCGGCAGGAAGGAATAGCCCTCGGGGCGGGCGTGAATGATCGCCGCGTAGCCGAAGCAGATGTGCAGTGCCGTGGTGCCCGCTGCCCCTTCCAGCGCGGCGTTCACCGCCTCCAGCCCGTACTCCTCGGCCGCCTCGGGACGCGCCTGCATGTAGGGCTCGTCGATCTGCACCACGTCGGCGCCGGCGGCGAACAGGTCCGCGATCTCTTCCTTGACGGCCTGCGCGTAGGCCAGCGCAAGCTTGCGCGGGTCGCCGTAGTAATCGTCCTGCGCCTGCTGGCTCATGGTGAAGGGCCCGGGCAGGGTGATCTTGACCATGCGGTCGGTGTGTCGGCGCAGGAACTTCAGGTCCTCGACCTCGACGGCGTGCTTGCGGCGGATGTCGCCGACGATGCGCGGCACCGGGTTCGGGTGGCCGGAGCGGTCCAGCGCGGTGCCCGGATTGTCGATGTCGACGCCGTCGAGCGCCGTGGCGAAACGGTTGGAATAGCTCTCGCGCCGGATCTCGCCGTCGGTGATGATGTCGAGGCCGGCCTCTTCCTGCAGCTTGATCGCCTCGATCGTGGCCGAGTTCTGCGCCTCTTCGATATGCTCGGGCGGGATGCGCCAAAGCTCGGCCGCGCGGGTGCGGGGCGGGAAGCGGCCGCCGAGCTTGGCGCGGTCGATGATCCATTCGGGCTGGGCGTAGCTGCCGACGAGCGAGGTGGGAAAGAGCATCGTGGTCCTCTCTGGTTGGGGCGCGGCGCGGGCTGTCCCGCGCCGCCTTCTAGTGTCAGGGATCGGACGGACGGTCCAGAGACCGTCAGGCGTCCGGTGCGCCGGGGATCGAACGCAGGTACAGCACCAGCGCGTTGAGATCCTGCGGCGTCATCTTGGCGAGGTAGGGATAGGGCATCGGCGGCAGCATCGGGCTGCCGTCGGGCCGCGTGCCGGTGGTGATCATCTGCGCGATCTCGGCATCGGTGTAGTCGGCCAGCCCCTCGGGGTGGTTGGTCAGGTTGGGTGCGACCGACACGCCCCAGGGCCCGTGGAACTCGAACCCGCCGCGGGCAAAGCCCGCGCCCCAGTCGGGGCCGGTGGGCGTCATCGGGCTGTGGCACTCCATGCAATGCCCGACCGCGGCGAGATAGGCGCCGTACTCCACCGTCTCGCCGGCCGCGGGGGCGGCGACGCTCTCGATCGGGGGGCCATAGGCCGGGGGCAGGGGGATGTTGTAGGTGCTGGTCCCGGCGTCGCTTTCGATTGCGGGCACGGTGCGCAGATACGCCACCACCGACGCCAGGTCGTCGTCCGAGATAGCGCGGTAGGCCGCGAACGGCATCGGCGGGCCGATGATGGTACCGTCCGGGCGCACGCCCTCGCGGATCGCCTTGCCCAGCTCGGCGTCGCTCCAGTCCGCGATTCGCGAGGCGGGCGTGATGTTTGGCGCGATCGCGGTGAAGGCCGCGCTGTCCTCGACCAGCCGGCCGGTCAGGTCGTTGGCCATGTCGAACCCTTCGGGCCCGATAGGCGTGTGGCAGTTGCCGCAGCCCATGATCGATTGGACCAGGTATTCGCCGCGCGCGATATCGCCTTGGGCGAAAGCGGGCGACACGGCCAGCACCGTGACGCCCGCAAGCAGTAATGACTTCATGATATCCTCCCGTGGGGTCGCGGGCCTACGCGAAAATGCACGCGGCCCGCGGGCAGGATAGCATTGTTCACGCGAAGAGGTCGCGCTCGATTCCGGCGGCCTCGAAAAGATAATCGCGGCTGGTTTCCAGCTCGGAGCGCAGGCGCGAGACGTCGAAGCCCAGAAGCTGGCCCTGCCATTTCGCCAGCCGCCCGGCGACCATCACGGTGTCGACGTTCGTCCGCTCCATCAGCGTCACGACCGCGCCCGGGGCGTTGTTGAGCGGTGCGACGTTGATCGCCTCGGCATCGAGCAGGATGATGTCGGCCTCCTTGCCCGGGGTGAGCGAGCCCACCTTGTCCGCCAGGCCCAGCCCCTCGGCGCCGCCCATGGTGGCGTGGCGGATCGCGTCGATGCACTGCATCAGCGCGGGGTAATCCTCGGCCCCCGACAGCGCGGCGTCGTTGACCCACATCCGCTGCAGCGTGATCAACCCGCGCATCTGGGTGAAGAAGTCGGCCGTCATCGTGCATTCCACGTCCGTCGACAGCGAGGTCGACAGCCCGAGGTCGATGCATTTCTGGATCGGCGGGTTGCCGTGGCGCATGTGCATCTCGATCGGCACTGCCAGGGAGACGTGGCTGCCGGCATCGGCCGCCGCCTGCCAGGCCATGTCGGACATGCCGGTCATGTGGATGAAGATGTTGTCGGGACCGAACATGCCGTCGCGGGCCAGCTGGTCGAACGTGTCGCGCATCCCGAAGGTGCCCACCACGTGCAGCGCGATCGGCAGGTTCAGCTCGCGGCCGATCTCCCACGCGGCTTCCCAGCCCGGCAGGTAGATCTCGCCGCCCATGGCCATGGTCAGAAGCTGGTCGGTGCTGCTGAAGTACTGCTCCTTGATGCGGCGCGCGTCGGCGGGGTACTGCGCGCGGTCGCCGTAGCCCTCGAAATAGCCGAAGACGCCGCGGCGGCCAGCATCGCGCAGACCCTCGATCGCGGCGTCGGAATGCTCGGGCGAATGGTGGATCTGGCTGACGTCCATCACCGTGGTGACGCCCGCGTCGAGCTGCGCGATGCCGCCGAACAGTTCGTTGATGTAGACGTCCTCGGGGCGGTAGACCATCGAGAACTTCTGCAGGATCGTGTCGTAGTAGTTCTGTTCGTTCACCGGGCGGCCGTCGTTGACCAGGATGCCGTTGGCAAGCTGGCTGCGCAGCGCGGTCTCGAACTGGTGGTGGTGGGTGTCGATGAAGCCCGGCATGACGATCTTGCCGGCCGCGTCGATCACAGCCGCGTCGCCCGCCTCGATATTGGCGCCGACCTCGACGATGCGGTTGCCCTCGACCAGCACGTCGCCGGTGGCGAAGTTGCCGACGCTGTCATCCATGCTCAGCACGACGCCGCCCTTGATCAGGACCCGGCGACCCGGCTCTCCGGTGCCCTGCGGCACGGCGGCCTGGTCGTGGGTGGCGGCACGCGCCTGGCCCGCGCCGAGACCGGTCAGCGTCGCCGCGGCGCCCACGGCCGAGGCCTTGAGCACGTCGCGACGGGTGGGGCAGGCGGCCTTGGGCGTCGTCGGTTTGCAAAGTCTGCACATGGTCGGGTCCTCTTCGAGTATGCGGCTCAGGCCGCGAAAATGGATTGCAGGACGGGATGGCGTTTCAGGTCGTGGCCGATGGCCGACGCCGCCGCCGTCAATTCGGGCAGGCGTTCGGCCACCAGCGTCTCGGGCGTCACGAGGCCGGTGTAGCCCGAGGTGTTGAGTGCGGCGACCGTGTCGCCGGCGGCGTTGCGGATCGGCACCGCGAGCGCGGTGATGCCGTAGTCGAGCTGGTCGACCGTGGTGGCGTAGCCGTCGGCGCGGGCCTTGGCGACGGCGGCGCGCAGCTGCGCGGGATCGGTGCAGGTCTTCGAGGTAAGCGCCTTGGCCTGCAGCGCGTCGAGATAGGCGCAGAGCGCGCCCTCGGGCAGGCCGGCCAGCAGCACGCGCCCCATCGACGTGGCATAAGCCGGGTAGCGCGCGCCCACCACGGCCGCCGCGCGGCGCGCGCGCTGGACCGAGTAATGCGCCACGTAGACCACGTCCGGCCCCGACAGCGCACCAACCGAGGCCGCGTCGCCGAAGCGCGCGACGATCTCGGCCACGCGCGGTTGCAGGATCTCGTCGATGCGCGCCGAGAAGTAGAAGCCCGACGCCAGGGTCATCACCTTGGGCGTCAGGTGGAACCGCTTGCCGCATTGCGACACGTAGCCCAGCGCCGTCAGCGTGATCAGCGACCGCCGCGCCGCCGCCGGAGACAGCCCGACCTTGCGGGCGATCTCGGACAGCGACATCTCGGGACTGGCCGCGTCGAATGCCTCGATGATCGCCAGCCCCTTGGCCAGCGCCTCGACGAATTCCGGCGGCCGGTCCTCGATCTGTATCACCGCTTCTTGCTTTCGGGGGCCAGCACGAAGTCGAACTTGAACATCGCGTCGGGCTTCTTCTCGGTCTCGATGTCCAGCTCGTCGAGCTTCTTGACCGGCTCGAGCTTGGCGATCAGCGACTTGCGCACGCCGAAGACGGCGTCGTTGTCGATGTACTCGGTGTTCTCGAAGAAGACCTCGGTGGTGATGTCGTGCATGCCCTCGGCGCGCACGATGTAGTGCAGGTGCGCCGCGCGCCAGGCGTGGCGGTTGCCGGCACGCAGAAGCTGACCCACGGGGCCGTCGTAGGGCACGGTGTAGGGCTTGGGCAGAACCGTTGTGTAGTAGTATCGGCCGTGCTCGTCGGTGGTGAACTTGCCGCGCAGGTCCATCTTGTCCTGGCCCTGCTCCTGCTCCTGGATCGGGTAGGTGCCGCTGGCATCGGCCTGCCAGGTGTCGACGATGGCGCCGGGCAGGGGCTTGTGCAGCGAATCGGTGACCTTGCCGTGCACCAGCACCGTCACGCCGTCGCGGTCGTCCGCCAAGTGTGCGCCCAGCTTCTTCTCAGGCGCGTTGTCGAGGTAGAACGGCCCGAGGTTCGAGCCTTCGGTGGCGCCGCCGCGGGTGTTGATCATGTCGACCAGCGCCGAGAAGCCCAGCACGTCCGACAGCAGAATGAATTCGTGCCGCTCGGGCGTCGAGATCTTCCCGCAATCGTAGAGGAAATTCAGCACGCCCATCCACTCTTCGTGGGTGACGTTCAGCTCGCGCGTGCAGTCGTGCAGGTGGTCGATGACCGAGTGCAGAATCTTCTCGAACCGGCTGTCGGGCTCGGTCTCGAAGCTGTCCTTCACCTTCTGCGTGATGTTGAACTGGTTGATATCGCTCATCTTTGCTCCTCCACTCGGGTGCCGCACCGGCAGCGCGACAATTTCGCCTTGACTGCGAAAGTAAACAGATCATTATTTTCGGCAAGAGGAAAAATTTTCGCATACCGAAAATCGGGTGCGGAGGTTGGGACGCGACCGAACGGACCGAAAGGGAGAGCCATGCGCATCGGCAAGCAGGACAACGCCTTCACCGCGATCGCCACATCGGACGCCGACAGCATCACGATCCGTGGTCATGACCTGTGCGGCGATCTGATCGGCCAGATCGATTTCACCGACTACTTCTGGCTTCTGGTGCTGGGCGAGAAGCCCACCCAGCCGCAGCGCCGCATGATGGACGCCTGCCTCGTGGCCATCGCCGAGCACGGGCTGGTCCCGTCGGTTCAGGCCGCGCGCATGACGCTGGCCGCCGGCCCCGAGGCCTACCAGGGCGCGATGGCCGCCGGCATCCTCGGCATGGGCTCGGTCGTGGCCGGCTCGTCCGAGGTGGGCGGGCGCTATCTGCAGGAAGTGCTCGACAAGGCCGAGACCGATGGCACCGACCTCGAGACCGCCGTCATCGCCTCGCTGAAGGAACACAAGGCGACCAAGCGCAAGGTCGCGGGGCTGGGTCATCCGCAGCATTCGGGCGGCGACCCGCGCGCGCACCGGCTGATCGCTGTGGCGAAAGAGGAAGGCATCGCCGGCCGCTACTGCGAGGTGCTGGACCTGCTCGGCAAGCACGCCAGCGACATCATCGGCCGTCCGCTGCCGATCAACGTCTCGGGCGCGATCCCGGCGACGATCCTCGACGCGGGTTGGCCGCTGCAGGCGCTGAAGGCCGTGCCGATCCTAGCGCGCACCGCCGGCCTTGCCGCGCACCTGTTCGAGGAACAGGCCCGGTCGATCGGATTCATCATGTCGAACCACGCCGACCAGGCGATCAGCTACGACGGCAAGGGCGCCAAGGAGGCGGCAGAATGAAGATCCTCAAGGACATCCGCGTCGTCGAGCTGGGCACCTACATCACCGGGCCGGCCTGCGGCATGCACCTCGCCGACCTCGGCGCCGACGTGATCAAGGTCGAGCGTCCGGGCACGGGCGATCCGTTCCGCGCCTTCAAGGGCGGGCTCTATTCGCCGCATTACCAGACCTACAACCGCAACAAGCGGTCCATCGCGCTGGACACCAAGCAGCCCGAGGACCTGCAGGTGCTGCATGACCTCGTGGCCACTGCCGACGTGTTCATCCAGAACTTCCGCCCGGGCGTGGCCGAGCGGCTGGGCGCCGGCGAGGACGAGCTGCGCAAGATCAAGCCCGACCTGATCTACTGCGCGATCTCTGGCTTCGGCACGTCCGGCCCGTCACGCGACCGGCCCGCCTACGACACCGTCGCGCAAGCGGCATCGGGCTATCTGCGCCTGCTGACCCCGCCGGAAAACCCGCGCGTGATCGGCCCCGCCATCGCCGACGCCGTCACCGGGCAATACGCCGCGATGGCGTGCCTCGCCGCGCTGCTGGAGCGCAGCACATCGGGGCAGGGCCGCCGCGTCGACATCTCGATGCTCGAGGCGATGAGCCACTTCAACCTCGACAGCTTCACGCATTACTTCAGCGTGGGCGAGGTCATGGGCCCGCTGTCGCGCCCCGTGGTCAGCCAGAGCTACACGTTCGAATGCAAGGACGGGAAGTGGGTCGCGATCCACATGTCTTCGCCCACCAAGTTCTGGGAGGGCCTGCTGGACGCCACCGGCCAGCGGCAGCTGAACGAGGACCCGCGCTTCAACGAGCGGCTGGAGCGGATCAAGCACCAGGACGAGCTGATCGAGCACTTCACCCCGATCTTCAAGGGCAAGACGCGCGACGAATGGTGTGCTTTGCTGCTGGAGAACGAGGTGCCGCATTCGCCTGCCTACGACAGCGACGAGGCGCTGGAGGACCCGCAGGCGCAGCATCTCAAGCTGAAGGTCACGGCGCCGTCGTCGGAACTGGGCACCTTCACCACCGTGCGGCCGCCTTACAACTTCGACGGCGCGCCGGAACTCGACGTCGCGCCGCCGCCGACGCTGGACGAACACGGCGCGCAGATCCGCGAAGAGATCGCCCGCCGCAAGGCCGGCTGAACCGACCGCCTTGGAGGAGGACACAATGAGCGAAGACAATCCGAAATCGGTGCCCGTGGGCGCGGTGCTCGACGCCTCGAAGGGCATGCTGCAAAAGCAGCTCTTCGCAATTTTCACCACGCCCGTGGACGGCCTCGGCGCCGTGTTCGCCAACATGGAGGAGCACCTGAACTTCCAGGTGCAGCTCGAGAAGGACGGCATTCTCTACGCCGCTGGCCCGCTCTGGACCGACGACGGCCAGGAGTGGGAGGGCGAGGGCATGGTCATCGTGCGCGCCGACAGCGCCGCCGACGCCAAGGCCATCGCCGAGCGCGACCCGATGCACAAGGCCGGCGCGCGGGCGTTCCGCATCCGGCCGTGGCTGATCAACGAAGGATCGGTCACGATCAGGCTCGACAATTCGACGCAGACTTTCACCATCACCTGATGATCTCGACAGGGAGGAAACCAATGAGACATCTGCTTGGCGCCATCGTGGCGGGCACGCTGGCCGTGCCGGCCGCGGCGCAAGAGACGATCAACCTGACCGTGGCCTCGTCGCACCCGACCGTGGTGCCGTGGGTCGGCATGATCCAGACGCACTTCATGGCCCGGACCGACGAGATCCTGGCCGAATCCGGCAACTACGAGATCGAGTGGAACGAGGCGTTCGGCGGCCAGCTCTACAAGGCCAACGCGACGCTGTCGTCGGTCGAGCAGGGCATCACCGACATCGGCTGGGTGTTCTCGTTCCTCGAGCAGGCCGAACTGCCGCTGAGCCAGGCGTCGTCGAACGCGCCCTTCGCGACCTCGAACCCGCCGGTCCTGCTCGACACGATGCAGGAGCTGCTCGAGACCAACGAGGCGTTTCGCGACGAGTGGGAAAGCCACAACCTGGTCGTGCTGGGCCTCACCGCCACCGACCTCTACGACATCTACACCAAGGAGCCGCTGACCGGCATCGACGACATCGACGGCATGAAGCTGTCGGCGCCGGGCGTGCTGGGCTCGTGGCTGCGCGGCACCGGAGCCAACGCGGTCGACGGCGCGCTGACCACCTTCTACACCGACGTTCAGACCGGCGTGTCCGATGGCGCGCTGACGCTGGCGCTGGGTGCGCTGCCGATCAAGCTCTACGAGGTGGCGCCCTACATCAACCGCTTCGACGGCGGCGCGGCGTTCTCGGGCGCGGTGGCGATCAACCGCGACACCTGGGACACGCTGCCCGAGGAAGTGCAGAACGCCATGCTGGAAGCGGGCGACTACTACACCGAAAGCCACGGGATCGACCTGGTCGAGCGTCACGAGGCCGCGCTGCAGGCGATGGTCGAAGCCGGCGCCAACCAGAGCACTCCGGTGCAGATCGTCGAGATGCCCGAGGGCGAGACCGAGAAGTGGGTGTCCAAGCTGCCGAACATCGCGGCCGACTGGGCACAGCCGCTCGAGGATCGCGGCATCCCCGCGAACCAGTTCCTGGCCGACTACATGGAAGGCCTGCGCGCCCGCGGCGAGGATCCGGCCCGCGACTGGGACAAAGAGTAATCCCGTGAAGCCGCTGGACAGCAACCAGGGCGCCGCCGACGGCTCGGCGGCGCCCTCCCTCGCCGGGCCGGCGCGGGCCTGGCGCTTCGTGGTCGAGGCGCTGGCCGTGCTGGGCACGGTGATGATCGGCGTCCTGGGCGTGATCATCTGCGCCGACATCGTGGCGCGCAACTCGATGGGCGCCTCGCTGCCGCTGGTGTCCGAGATGGGCGCGCTGTTGCTGGTGATGATCGTCGCGCTGCAACTGGCCACCACGATCCGCGCCGGCCGGCTGGCGCGGACCGAGTTCTTCATCACCGCCGTCGAGGCACGCTCGCCGCGCGCGGCAGCGGCCCTGATGGTGCTGTTCAACCTCGCCGGCGCGTGGATGCTGGGCCTGATCGCCTGGTCGACGGTCGACGTGCTGACCGGCGCCTGGGAGGCGGCCGAGTTCATCGGCATCGTCGGCATCGCCACGCTGCCCACCTGGCCGTTCCGCCTGCTGATCCTGCTGGGCTTCGGCGTCGCCGCCATCGAATTCGTCGTCCGCGCGTTGGCGGACGCCCGCATCGTCATCGGAGGCCGCCCATGAGTTCGCTTGAAATCGGATCGGCCGCGATCGTCGGGCTGATCGCCCTGATCGGCATCGGCATGCCGATCGGCCTGGGCATGCTGCTGGTGTCGTTCATCGGCGTGGCGCTGATCCGCAACGACGCGGTGGCGACCAACATGATGACCGCCGTCGCCAACGACAGCCTCGAGGAATATCTCTTCGCCGTGGTGCCGCTGTTCGTGCTGATGGGCCTGCTGGTCACCGTCTCGGGCGTCGGCCGCGACACGTTCGACGTGTTCCAGCGGATGCTGCACAAGGTGACCGCCGGCCTCGGCATCGCCACGGTCTTCGCCAACGCGGTCTTCGCGTCGATCACCGGCGTGTCGATCGCCTCGGCCACGGTGTTCAGCCGCGTCGCGGTCCCCGAGATGAAGCGTCACGGCTATACCCGCAAGTTCGCCACCGGCGTCGTCGCGGGCTCCTCGGTGCTGGGTATGCTGATCCCGCCCTCGCTGCTGCTGATCGTCTACGCGGTCCTGGCCGAGCAATCGGTGGGCGCGATGTTCCTCGCCGGCATCGGCCCGGGCATCCTGCTCAGCGCGGTGTTCTGCGTGACCATCCTGTGGCTGGCGCGCAATCGCAGCGACTTCGTGTTCGAGCGCACCGACGTCGAGCCGTTCGAAGACATCGGCTGGGGCGCCGTCGCGGCCAAGTTCGTGCCGATCCTGTCGCTGATGCTGCTGGTGCTCGGCGGCCTCTACGGCGGCTTCTTCAACCCGACCGAGGCCGGCGCCGCGGGCGCGGTGGGCGCGCTGGTGATCGCGCTGTGGCGCCGTTCGCTCGACCGCCGGACGTTCTGGAACCTGCTGGTCGAGACCGGGCAGATCACCGTGTCGGTGCTGTTCCTGATCCTCGCCGCCACGTTCTTCAGCCGGATGCTGGCGCTCTCGGGCGTGCCTCGCGAACTGGCCGAATTCTTCCTGCAGGACGCCATCGGGCCCTACGGGTTCCTGATCGCCTACCTGCTGCTGATCGTCGTGCTGGGCTGCCTGATCGACTCGATCTCGATCATGCTGATCATGCTTCCCATCGCGCTGCCGGTGGCCGATGCGGCCGGGTTCGACCTGATCTGGTTCGGCATCCTGACCGTCGTCTGCGTCGAGATGGGGCTGCTGACGCCGCCCTTCGGCCTGTCCGTCTACACCATCAAGTCCGCCATGGACGATGCCGATATGAGCGTGGGAGAGGTTTTCCGCGGCGCGCTGCCCTTCGTGGGCGCGATGGCCGTGGCGCTGGTGATCCTCGTCCTGTTCCCGCCGATATCGACCTGGCTGACACGCATATAAGGAAGTCCAATGCCCAAACTCCTGTTCATGACCGGCAGCCTGCGGTCCCAGTCGTCCTCGCGCGCGGTGGCGCAGGCGCTGATGTCCCGGGTCGGTGATCGCGCCACCTGCGAGACCGCCGACATCGCGTCGCTACCGCACTACAATTCGGACATCACCGACGATGCCGCCGTGGCCAGGCTGATCGACCAGGTCGGTGCCGCCGACGGCGTGGTCTTCGTGACGCCGGAATACAATTACGGCATCCCCGGCGTGCTGAAGAACGCGATCGACTGGGCCTCGCGCCCGGCGTTCGAGAGCGTCTTCAAGCTCAAGCCGTGCTTCATCGTCACCACCTCGGCCGGGGCCGCGGGCGGGGTGCGCGCGCAGGGACACCTCAAGCAGGTGCTCAACGGCATGATGGCGCTGCCGCATCCCGGCAAGGAGATCCTCGTGCCCTTCGCGGTCAAGAAGGTCGAGAACGGCACCTTCCAGGACGACGACATCCTGGCCTTCGCGGGCGCGCAGCTCGACGAGTTCCTGGCCGGTCTCGACTGATCGCGCGGCGCCGGGCGGCTCCATCGCCCGGCGTCACCTGCCGCAGCGGCAACCCCGATGGCGGCGGTTTTCTCGGAACCGCCGGACGCGTGACGCATTCCTCATCTACGGGGGGAGAACGTCATGTCGCATGCATATCGGTACTGCCAAGGGCCCGTCCGGACCGCGTCCGGCACGCTCTACGAGGTCTTTCACCACGCGCGCGGCACGCCCGTGCTGTCGGCACAAGGCGAGACACTGAGTGCCGCGTGGACGGCGCTCGGGCGGCGCGTCGACCACGCCGATCCCGACTGGCGCGCCTCTCCGCAGCTGGTCGAGGCGCTGAACCTGCCGAAATCCCGCCAGGGCGCGCCCGACGCGGTGCAGCGCGACACCGCGCTGGCGCTGGCCGCCAACGCACACGGCGGCGCCACCTTCGCGGCGATTGCCGACGCCGACGTGCGTGCGGCCTGCCTTGGCGCCTTCGCCCGCCTCGCGGAGCTCGGAACGACGCTCCCGCGGAACGAGCCACTGCTTTACGACCTGCGCTGCGCGGGCTCGGTCATCCGGGCCGGCGTGGTGATCGTCCTGTCAGATTCCCGGTCCGCCACCCTCGCCGTCGTCGACGACCGCAACGCGGCGCAGCGCTTCCTGTGCGCGTGGCGCGGCGGATCGCAGGCGACGATGCCGGCTTTCGATGCGGTCACCGTGCGCGCGGCCTCGGGCTGGTTCGCGCTGGCGATGCGCGACGCGCTCGGCTGCGCCTTCGATGTCGAGATGACGCGCCGACGCAGCGGTTCGACCGGGCCGATGCTGGCCGCCGGTGCGGTGCTGTTGGGCGCGATCGCCAAGGGCCTGCCCGACCGCCCGCTGGCGCAGCCCAACGGCACCGGCGCACTGGCGACCCATGCGCTGCAATCGGTCTGCATGCTGACACGCCTGCCGCCCGCACGCCCGGCGGCGCAGCCCGCCATCGGGCAGCGGGTGGTGTCGTGGGAATAGCCCCGCCCCGGTGGACAAGCGCCGCCTGAAGGCGCATGCATCCCTCTGAAACGCACGCGTCCCCCACGACCGGGGCGCGCCGGGAAGAGGGAAGCCGATGCACGATCCCACGCAGCGTCCGGACTGGATCGCGCTGGACTGGCGCGCCGCGGCTCCGCGCGTCTGGCTGATGACCGACGAAGGCTCGGTGATCGACACGCGCGCGTCGGACAGCAAGGGGCAGAACGGCGACGGCTTCGGATCCGTGCTGCTGGCGCTGATCGGCGACGTGCTGGACGGTGCGGCGCCCATGCCGGTCATCGGCTGCGGCACCGCCGGTGGGCAGGTCCGGGCGCCCGGTGTCGCGGTGCCGGCGCCGCCACCTTCGGGCGAGGCGGCGCTGCGGATCGAGACGCGCGATCCGCGGCTCGACCTGCGGATCCTTCCGGGCATGCGTCAGGGCGCCCCCGCGGACATGATGACCGGAGAAGAGACGACGCTCGCCGGCGCTTTGGCCGCCCGGCCCGGCTTCGACGGCGTGTTCTGCCTGCCCGGCGCGCATACGCGGTGGGTGCAGGTCAGCGCGGGCGAGATCGTCAGCTTCCGCACCTTCATGACAGGCGAGCTGTTCGCACTTCTGGCGCGGCAATCCGTGCTGAGTTCGGACATGGGCGAAGAGGGCGCGTGGGACGACGCGGCCTTCGCTGAGGCGGTCGGCGACGCGATCTCGCGGCCGCAGGGGATCGGCGCCGCGCTCTTCGGCATCCGCGCCGACGCGGTGCTGAACGGACTGGCGCCCGGCGCGGCCCGCGCGCGGCTGGCAGGGCTGCTGATCGG
>NZ_JBELMH010000008.1:50695-67387 GCF_042096055.1 Citreimonas sp.
GACAACGGCGTCCTGCAGGCGCGCATCCTCAGCTTCGGCGGCGCGCTGCGCGACCTGCGGCTGGCGGGGCTCGACCGGCCGCTGGTGCTGGGGTTCGAGAGGGTCGAGGACTACACCGAGAACCCGCTCTACCTGGGCGTCTCCGTCGGGCGGCTGGCCAACCGCGTGGTGGGTGGCGATACGATCGTCGACGGCAGGACGGTGCAGCTCGACCGCAACGAGGGCGGGCGCCACATGCTGCATGGCGGGCAGGACGGCACCGGCCGGCGCAGCTGGCGCATCGAGGATCACGGGCCCGGCCATGTGCTGCTGTCGGACACGCTCCCCGACGGGCACATGGGCTTTCCGGGCACGCTGAACGTGCAGTTGCACTACGAACTCGACGGCGCGGCCCTGCGCGTGACCTACACCGCGACCGCCGACGCGCCGACGATTTGCAGCTTTGCGCCGCATCTCTACTTCAACCTCTCGGGCGCTGACACGATCGACGACCACGTGCTGACCGTGCATGCAGACCGGTACATGCCGGGCGAGGGTGGCGTGCCCACGGGCGAGCTCGCGTCCGTCGAGGGCACGCCGTTCGACCTGCGGCAGGGCGGGCCGGTGCCGGCAGGCGCCGACCACAATCTGTGCATCGCGGAGGCGGCAGGGCCGCTGCGCGAGATCGCGCGTCTGTCCACGTCGGACCTGGGCATGCGCATCCTCAGCACCGAGCCGGGTCTGCAGCTTTTCGACGGCGGCGCGCTGGCGATCCCCGCCGGCGCGGGCCTCGACGGCCGCGCCTACGGCGCGCGCGCGGGCATGGCGCTCGAGCCGCAGCGCTGGCCCGACGCGCCCAACAACGCCTGGCGCGATCAGGTCACGCTGGCACCGGGCCAGACCTTCCGGGCCGAGTCACACTTCGTCTTCGAGCCGGGCGTCACTGCGCCTGCGTGATCCGCGTGCCCCAGACCTCGCACTTGCGGGCGAGGGGGGCGGGCAGCGGCCGGTCAGTGAACAGCGTGTCGATCGCGGCCAGCGAATCCACCCGCGCCGGCGCGCTGCGCGAGAACTTCGAGTGATCCGCCACCAGGAAACTGCGCCGCGCATGGCGCAGGATCGTCTGGCTGACGCTGACCTCCTGGATGTCGAAGTCGAGGATGTCGCCGTCGCGGTCCAGCGCCGAGCAGCTGATCACCGCCAGGTCGAACTTGAACTGCGCGATGGTGGCCACGGCCATGTTGCCCACCAGCCCGCCGTCCGAGCGGCGCAGCTGACCGCCGGTCACGACGATCTCGCAATGCGGGTTGGCGACCAGGATGTTGGCGACGTTCATGTTGTTGGTCACCACCAGCAGCTCGCGGTGATCCAGCAGCGCCTGCGCCACCGCCTCGGCGGAGGTGCCGATGCCCATGAACAGCGACACGCCGTCGGGGATGGACGCGGCACAGGTGCGCGCGATGGCGACCTTCTCCTCGGCATTGAGCGCGCGGCGCTCCTCGTAGCCGATGTTCGTGGTCCCCGAGGGCAGCACCGCGCCGCCGTGCACGCGTTCCAGCCGGCCGGCATCGGCGAGCTCGGACAGATCGCGGCGGATGGTCTGCAACGTGACGCCGAAATGACGTGCCAGCCCGTCGACGGTCACCTTGCCGTCGCGCCGCGCGATCTCGAGGATCTCCGGATAACGAAAGGTCTGTGACATGGGCCCGTTTGCGTTTGCGTTCGAAATTGGCAGGTTTCCTTCGCTCTCGCAAGAGACGCCGTGCCGGGACCGGCGCTCCGGCAGCGGCTCATTTCGGCCGCGCGGTTGAATTCCGACCCTACGGAAACTAAGGTTAATGGCAGGACCGAGCCCTGACATCAGCCCCGGCCCCCTTTCCTTCAGCGCTTCGTCGAGAAAGTGGCCTTGGCCGGGCGCCTTCAGGGCATGCCCGCACGACGCGGACGCGGAAAATGGAATGGGAGCAAGACGGATGACCGACTACGACCCCGAAAAAGGCTATGTGGCCCTGCTGGGCTGGAGCCTGAACGCCATCGACGCGGTGGACCGGTTCGACCGGCGCTACATCATCGTGGCTCCGCCGTGGGCCGAGGAATACTGCCAGCAGAACGACATCCCGTTCATCGGGTGGGATTTCGACCGCCTGAACGAGCGCTCGTACGAACTGGCCAACAAGCTCAAGGACGAGGGCGTGGACGTCGCCATCCCGCTCTATGAGGAAACCGTCGAATGGGCCGGCGCGGTCAACGCGGTGTTGCTGGGCAACCCGCGCCTGCTGGGCCAGTCGATGCTGTTCCGCGACAAGTCGCTGATGAAGCGGCGCGCGCAGCTGGGCGGCATCCGCGTCGGCGTCTTCGAGGAAGCGCATGACCGCGGCGACGTGATCCGCTTCCTCAAGCGCGTGAACCAGACGCTGCTGAAGCTCGACGGCGACCCGAACGACCCGATCCACTTCAAGGCGTTCGACAAGTCCGGCACCGCCGGCCACCGCGTCGTGCGCACGCCCGAGGACGTCGACAACATCCCCGACGACGAGTTTCCCGCGCTGCTGGAGAGCCACCTCGACGGCTGGGAATTCGCGGTCGAGGCGTGGATCAAGAACGGCAAGATCCAGTTCCTGAACATCTCGGAATACGTGACGCTGGGCTACTCGGTCTTCGTGCCGGCCACGCCCGAGCTCGAGGCGCACCGCGCGCGCATCACGCAGGAGATCGAGAAGCTGATCGAGACCTTCGACATCGAGTTCGGCTTCATCCACCCGGAATACTTCCTGACCAGCGACAACCAGCTCTACTTCGGCGAGGTCGCGTACCGTCCGCCGGGCTTCAAGGCGCTGGAGCTGATCGAGCGCGCCTACGGCTTCAACGGCTACCAGGGCCTGGTGCTGATGTTCGATCCCAAGACGACGCAGGAAGAGATCGACGCCTTCTTCCCCGAGGAAGTCACCGGCGCCAAGGGCCATGCCGGCTGCTTCGGCGTCTATCCGCGCCGCCGCGTGGTCAGCAAGCTCGAGATTCCGCCCGAGACGGCGAACCACCCGTATTTCGAGTGGCACGAGTTGGCCGAGCCGATGGAGCAGAAGGTCACCAAGCGGACCGCCTTCGGAACGCACTGGGGTCTTGCGTATTTCTTCGGAGAGGACGCGCATACGCTGCGTGACCTCTTGAAGGCGCAGGAAGACCTCGATTTCTATGTGTAAGGCAACCAGCGGGGCCATCTCGTGGCACATGGCCTGATGACGAACGAAACCAGCGACGCCGAGCGGCTTTCGGGCACGCTCGACGTCGCAACCGAACGCTTGGAACAGGCGCGGGCGTTCTCGAAGCGGCGCCACCAGGGGCCGGTTCTGGACGTCGTGGGGCGCCTTCTGGGCACGCCCGGCGGCGTCGAGGCTCTGTACGATCGCGCCATCCGGCTGGACCGGGCCGGGCTGTTCAGCGGTTCGGACTGGGACGTGCCCACGGCGCTGCTGCCGCAGCTGTCCGGCAAGACGCTGGAAGGCACCAACCGCGCGCTGGCCGCGATGGAGGCGACCAGCCTCATGCGGTTCCTCGCCGTCGCCACCGGCGAGGCGCAGCATCCCAGCCTGCCGCAGGACCACGCGCGGCACTTCCTGACGCAGGTGCTGGCGCTTAACCTGCCGCGCTTCTTCGAATTTTCCGACGAGGCCAGCCGCGCCGCGGGCGAGCGGGCGACCATCTCGTCGCGCATCCTGCGGCTGATCGCCAAGCGGATCGGCCTGCGCGACGTGCTCGGCGTCATGGTGGCCGAGATCTGGCGCATCCTCGAACAGCGCCCGGTCCAGATGGGGCCGGTCAAGGACATGGTCACGCAGATGGCCGTCGCGTTGAACCGCCAGGGGTCCGAGCCGGGCGCGGAGCGGCTGGGCGCCGAGCGTCTGGTCAGCGCGCTGTTCGGCCCCACCGCCGAGACGCTCGACGATCCGGGCCTGTCGGCCTATTTCGAGCGGCTCGAACACATGGACGAAGCGGGCCTCGCGCGCGAGGCGACGGGCTTCGCGCGCTCGATGCACGACACCGGGCTGGTGTCGGACTACCACGTGGGCTTTCTGCTCTGGGCGCTGGACTATCCCGACCGGCCGCTGGTGCCGGACGCGCTGGGGCTGGGCTCGACCGGCCTCGATTGCTGGCGGCACTTCCGCGGTTTGGTCGAGGAGTTGATCCGCGCCGCCGTCACGCCCGCGACGCCGCAGGCGCTTTACGGCATGGCGATGCTGCTCGACCGCGGCGTGCTGCACTCCTCGCCGCTGGCGCCGGCCCTGCGCCGCGCGCTGACCATCGACCTCGCCCCGGCGGTGCGCGAGCGTCTGGCCCTCGGCTTCGGCCCGCAGGCGCGGCCCAGCACGTACCTTCTGTCGGGCATCATCGAGGTGCTCGGCCTGCCGCTGGGCGTCGGGCAGGGTGCGAACCCGACCTGCCAGTCGGCGCGCGCGATCTCGATGTGGGCGCTGAACGATCCCGATTACCTGCTGCACCTCATCGTGCAGGCCGCCGAGGCCGAGACCATCGTCATGCAGTTCGAGGGCACGCCGATCTCGTCCGCCGAACTCCCCGCCGGCCTTGCCGGGTTCGGGCCGATCGACGCCGATCCGGTCTCGGTCCTTCTGGTGCCGCATCTCGACCGCATCTACGCCGAGATGGGGCGCATGTGCGCCTCCCGCGGCGGCGACCCGCACCGCTGGATCAACCCCGAGTTCCACGGCTGGTGGGTCGCGCGCGACTGCGCCGTCGCCGTGGACGTCGAGACCGGGAAGCTGGACGATTACGACCGTTTCGTCGCCCGCTTCCACGAAAGCTATCACCCGCGGCACAACGGCAACCGGCCGCTGATCCACCCGCAGCCCGCCGGCATCGCCTTCACCGACGCCACAGGCACGTTCATCGGCTGGCACGCCATCACCATCCTGCGCGTCGCCACCGGCCGCAAGGGAGAGACGCGCGTCTACTTCTACAACCCCAACAACGACAGTGGCCAGGACTGGGGCCACGGCGTGACTGTCACCACCGGCGGCAACGGCGAGCGCCACGGCGAGGGCAGTCTCGAGTTCGAGAAGTTCCTGTCGCGCCTCTACCTGTTTCACGACCAGCCGCACCGCCCGGAACGCCTGACCGACGTCGGTGCGGAAACCATCGCGCGGGTCCGCTCGTTGGCCGTGAAGAGCTGGGCGGGCAAACGCGTCTGACCGGGCCGTGCGGCGCTTGCCGCCGTGCCGCCGTGTCATGATCCCGTCCGAAAAACAAATCATTGGCATGGCTTGCGCTTTGCTCCGCGCATGCGCACCTGAGCATGCGCCGGCGCGGCATGACCCGTGGCCGGGACGGATTCTGGAAGGACCTGACGAATGATGGACGTTTGGCTGCCCCTGGCGGGCGGGTTGGTATTGCTGATCCTGGGGGGCGAATTCCTGGTGCGCGGCGCGGTCAACGTGGCGACGGCTCTGCGCGTCTCGCCGCTGGTGATCGGCCTGACGCTGGTGGGCTTCGGCACCTCGACGCCGGAACTGGTGACCTCGGTGCGCGCCGCGCTGGCCGATTCACCCGGCATCGCCTACGGCAACATCGTCGGCTCGAACATCGCCAACATCCTGCTGATCGGCGGCCTCGCGGCGCTGCTGTTCCCGATCGCCGTCGCGCGCGCCGCATTGCGCCGGGACGGCGCGGTGATGCTGGCCGTGGCGGTGGCGTTCTCGATCGTCTCGGCGCTGATGCCGCTGGGACGCGCGGTGGGCGTGGCCTTCCTGCTGGGGCTGGTGGCCTACATCGTCGTCACCTTCATGATCGAACGGCGCAAGACCGCCGATACGACCGACCAGGCGCAGCCGAAGACCGGCATCCTCGTCTCGGTTCTGATCGCGATCGCGGGACTCGCCTGCGTCATCGTCGGCGGCGGCTTCCTCGTCGACGGCGCCACGGCGCTGGCGCGCGGCTTCGGCATCTCGGAAACCGTGATCGGCCTGACCATCGTCGCCGTCGGCACCTCGATGCCCGAGCTCGTCACCTCGGTCGTCGCCGCCTTCAAGCGCCAGAGCGACGTCGCCTTCGGCAACATCATCGGCTCGAACATCTACAACATCCTCGGCATCGGCGGCGCCACGGCGCTGATCGCGCCCGGCACCGTCCCGGCCGAGATCGTCAGCTTCGACAACCTGGTGATGATCGCCGTGTCGGTGCTGATCGTCGCGCTCGCCTGGACCGGCATGCGCATCGCCCGGTGGGAGGGCGCGGTGCTGGCCGCGGGCTACGTCGCCTACGTCGCGATCCTCTGGCCCTGACGCTCAGGCGCGGCGGCGGCGCCTGCGTCCGCCGTCGCGTCCACCATCGCCGCCCGCGCCGAAGGCGACCTTCGGCAGGTCCACCACCTTCGACAGCTCCGGAAACGGGTCGGTCGCGTGCGGGATCGCGTTGGCGGCGACGAAATGCTCCTGGAAGCGCGGCTCGATCGCGGTCTCGACCTTGGTGATCTCGCGCACGACGCGCTCGATCTCGCGCCGGGCTGCGACGTTGCACAGCGCGATGCGCGCGCCCGTGCCGGCCGCGTTGCCGGCGCTGGTCACGCGGTCCAGCGGCACGTCGGGGATCATGCCCAGCACCATCGCGTGCAACGGCGAGATATGCGCGCCGAAGGCGCCGGCCAGCACCACGCGGTCGACCGTGTCGACTCCGCGTTCGTCCATCAACAGCCGCGCGCCGGCATACAGTGCCGACTTCGCCAGCTGGATCGCGCGGATGTCGCCCTGCGTCACCGTGATGCGCGGACCGCCCGAGTCCGTGCCGTCATGGATCACGTATTGATGCGTGCGCCCGTCCGCGACGCACCGCCCGGTGCCCGTCTGCTCGGCCGAGCCGATCAGCCCCGACGGGTCCAGCAGGCCCGCGATGCGCATCTCGGCCACCGCCTCGATGATGCCGGACCCGCAGATGCCGGTGATCCCGGACTGCGCGGTTTCTTCCCGGAACCCGTCCTCGTTCGACCACTTTTCGCAGCCGATCACGCGAAAGCGCGGCTCTTTCGTTTCAGGGTCGATCCGGATCGCCTCGATCGCGCCGGGTGCGGCCCGCTGGCCCGAGCTGATCTGAGCGCCCTCGAAGGCCGGCCCGGTGGGCGACGAACAGGCCAGCACGCGGCTTCGGTCGCCCAGCAGGATCTCGGCGTTGGTGCCCACGTCGACCACCAGCACCAGGTCCTCGGACTTGCCCGGTTCTTCCGACAGCGCGACGGCGGCGGCGTCCGCCCCCACATGGCCCGCGATGCAGGGCAGGATGTAGACCTGCGCCGAACCGGGCAGGGCGGCCAGCCCCATTTCCACCGCCGACAGCGCCAGTGCGCCCGACGTGGCCAGTGCGAACGGCGCCTGGCCCAGCTCGACCGGGTCGATGCCCAGCAGCAGGTGGTGCATCACCGGGTTGCAGACGAACACCGCCTCCAGGATCAGCGCGGGGTCGATGCCGGCCTCCGCGGCGATCTCGACCGTCAGCGTGTCGATCGCCTCGCGCACCACGCGCGTCATCTCGACATCGCCACCGGGGTTCATCATGGCGTAGCTGACCCGGCTCATCAGGTCCTCGCCGAACCGGATCTGCGGGTTCATCACCCCGGCCGAGGCGACGACCTGCCCGGTGTCCAGGTCCGTGAGATGCGCCGCGATCGTGGTCGAGCCGAGATCGATCGCCAGCCCGAACAGCCCCCCCTCGTGCAGGCCGGGCCAGGCGGCGACCAGCCGCGGCACCGCGTCCGCATGCGGCTTGTGCAGCGCCACGGTGATCTTCCACGCGCCCTTGCGCAGCACCTTCTGCAGCTGGCCCAGCAGCGCGAACTCGGCCTCGACGCGCGGGATGTCCCATTGCTGCCGCAGCGCCCGCGCGACCCGCTCCAGGTCGCCGGTGGGCTCGTGCATGTCGGGCTCGTCGACCTCGACGTAGAACAGCCGCGTGGCCGGATCCATCTCGATCACCCGCGCCGAGGCTGCCTTGCGCACCACCTGCCGGTGCACCTGGCTTTCGGGCGGCACGTCGATCACCACGTCGCGCTGCACGCTGGCCTGGCAGCCCAGCCGCCGACCTGGCTTCAGCCCGCGCTTGTCCTGGTAGCGCTGCTCGACCGCGTTCCACTCGGACAGCGCGTCGGGCGCCACCGTCACGCCGTGCTTCGAGAAATCGCCGTAGGCCGGCGTCACCTGGCATTTCGAGCAGATGCCCCGCCCGCCGCACACGCTGTCGAGATCGACGCCCAGCTGCCGCGCCGCGCTCAGCACCGGCGTGCCCGCCGGGAACCGCCCGCGCTTGCCCGAGGGCGTGAAGACGACCAGAGGGTCCTTGTCCGCCATGTGCTGTCTCCTGCCTGTGCTGGGCCGCACCTTAACCCGCGCGCGCCGGAAGGAAAGCCGGGCCCGCGACTTCTTTGGTCCTCAAATATCCCGGGGGTGAATTGGCCGCAGGCCAAGAGGGGGCAGCGCCCCCATGCGGCCCTCAGCCGTTGCCGCCGCCGGTGAAGCGCGCCGCATCCGCCGCCGCGCGCCGGATGGCGTTCGACTTGTGCACCGTCTCCTGGTACTCGGCCTCGGGATCGCTGTCGTAGACCACGCCGCCGCCGGCCTGGATGTACAGCTTCGCGTCCTTCACGATCGCCGTGCGCAGCGCGATGCACATGTCCATGTCGCCGCCCGAGCTGAAATAGCCCACGCCGCCGCCGTAGACGCCGCGCTTCTCGGGCTCGAGCTCGTCTATGATCTGCATCGCGCGGACCTTGGGCGCGCCCGACACGGTGCCCGCGGGCAGGCCCGCCAGCAGCGCCGACAGCGCGTCGTGCTCGTCCGACAGCTCGCCCACCACGTTGCTGACGATGTGCATGACGTGGCTGTAGCGCTCGATCACGAATTCCTCGGTCGGGCGCACGGTGCCGATCTTCGATACACGGCCCACGTCGTTGCGGCCAAGATCCAGCAGCATCAGGTGCTCGGCCAGTTCCTTGTGGTCGGCCAGCAGATCGGCCTCGAGCGCGCGATCCGCCTCGGGCGTCGCCCCGCGCGGCCGCGTGCCCGCGATGGGCCGGATCGTCACGTCGCGGCCGAAGACGCGGACGAGGATCTCGGGCGAGGCGCCGATGACCTGGAAGCCGCCGAAGTTGAAGTAGAACATGAACGGCGACGGGTTCGTGCGCCGCAGCGATCGATAGAGCGCGAAGGGCGGAAGCGGGAAATCCTGCGTCCAGCGCTGCGACGGCACCACCTGGAAGATGTCGCCGGCCCGGATGTATTCCTTGGCCGTCTCGACCGCTGCAAGGTAGGCGTCGTGGCTGAAGTTCGACACCGGCTCGCCCAGCTCGGCCGCGTCGCCCAGCGACCGGCTGGCCTGCGGCAGCGCGCGTTCGAGATCGCGCACCGCGTCCATCACCCGCTCGGCCGCCTGCGCGTAGGCCGCGCGCGCCGAGAGGCCATCGCTGACCCAGGCGGGCGAGACGACCGTGACCTCGCCCTTCACGCCGTCCAGCACCGCCACGACCGACGGCCGCATCATCATCGCGTCAGGCAGGCCCAACGGGTCGGGGTTCACGTCCGGCAGATGCTCGACCAGCCGGATCGTGTCGTAGCCCAGATAGCCGAACAGGCCCGCGGCGGCCTGCGGCAGATCGTCGGGAAGGTCGATGCGCGACTCCGCGATCAGCGCGCGCAGCGCGGTTAGCGGATCGTCGCACTGGTCTTCGAAGGCATCCGGGTCGAACCGCGCCTGCCGGTTGATGCGGGCCCTGTCGCCGTGGCACTGCCAGACGATGTCGGGCTTCATGCCGATGATGGAATAGCGCCCGCGCACCTCGCCGCCGGTCACCGATTCCAGCATGAAGGCGTCGCGCGACGCCCCCGTCAGCTTCAGCATCAGCGACACCGGCGTATCGAGGTCCGCCGCCAGCCGCGCATGCACGACCTGGTTCTCGCCCGCCTCGTAGCGCGCGGCGAAGGCGTCGTAGCCGGGCGTCAGCACCGCCATCAGGGCAGGTTCGCGTGCACGGCGTTCAGCGCCTGCTGGTCGATTTCCACCCCGGCGCGGGCCTGGATGTCCTCGGCCAGCGCGCGGAACAGGTCCTCGGACACGGTGCTGGCCGCCTGGTCCTCGACCTGCTGGGCGAAGGTCGACGCGATGTCGCTTTCCGCGTCCGCCGCGGTGATCGCGTCGAGCTGCACGACGACAGCGCCGTCGCCCGCGGCGATCGCGCGCACCGCGCCCTCATCCATCTCGAACACCGTCTCGACCACGCCGGCGGGCAGGCCCTGGACCTGCGCGCCGCGGCCCAGCCCGTCGCGTTCCTGCGGCTCGAGGCCCACCTCGACGAAGCTTTCGCCCGCCTCGATGCGCTCGGCCAGCGCCTCGGCGCGCTCGACCAGCGCGTCCTGCCGCTGTACAGCGCGCCAGTCCTCGTCGACGCGGTCGCGGACCTCGTCGAAGGGCAGGGGCGCCGCCTCGCGGATGCCGTCGAGGCGCAGTGCGAACAGCCCGCCGTCGCCCAGGCTCTCGACCTGCGGGAAATCGCCCTCCTCGACGGCGCGCGCGGCGTCGCCGAAGGCCTCGTAGCCGGCGATGCCGCCCGCGTCGGCGCCGCCGGTCCAGGCGATCTCGCCCAGCTCCAGCTCGGTGCTCTGCGCGATCTCCTCCAGCGTGGCGCCGGCGGCCAGCTCGTCGTCGATGCCCTGCGCCAGGCCCTCGATCACGCGCCGCGCGCGGTCCAGTGCCAGCGTGTCGCGCAGCATCGGGATCGCCTCCTCGAAGCTCGTCTCCTGCGCCGACAGCACGCCGTTCACGCGGTAGAGCGCGGGACCCAGCGGCGACGGCGCCACCACGACCTCGCCCACCTCGGCCGAGAACACCGCCTCGGCGGCGTCGCCCAGGCCCTCGCGGGCCATGTCGCCCATGTCGGTGTCGACCAGCGCCAGCCCGCGTTCCTCGACCACGTCCTCGAACGTGGCCTCGCCTTCGGCGATCCGCGCGGCGGCCGCGTCGGCGGCCTCGGCGTTCGGCATCACCAGCCGCTCGACCAGGCGCCGCTCGGGCATGTTGAAGCGGTTCTCCTGCTCCTCGTAGGCGGCGCGCAGCGCATCCTCGGGCACCTCGACGGAGTCGAGAATCATGTTCGGCGTCACCCACGCATAGGTGATCCGCTTGGCGCGCGGCTGGGTGTAGGCGTCGATGTTCTCGTCGTAGAAGGCGCGCAGCTCGTCGTCGGTGGGTGCGGGCAGCAGCGTGTTGAGCGACGCGGGCGCCAGCCGCGCCCAGGTGAAGTCGCGCTGCTCGGCGGCATAGGCCACCAGCGTGTCGACATAGGTGTCGGGCAGCACCACGCCCGCCAGCACGGCGGCCTGCAACAGCGTGGCGGCGCTTTCGGCGCGCAGATCCGCTTCGAACTCGGCCTCGGACAGGCCCGCGTTGCGCAGCGCGAAGGCATAGGCCTCGCGGTCGAACTGCCCGTCGGGGCCCTGGAACGCCTGGATCGCCGCGAGGTCCGCGGCCAGCGGCTCGTCACCCACCGACAGCCCGATGCGGTCGGCCTCGTCTTCCAGCGCGGCGCGCAGCACCAGCCGCGACAGCACCGCCTGCGGCAGGCCCTGCGCCTGCGCCTGCTGGAACGACATCGCCTGCCCGGTCTGGGCCTGCATCGCCTGCATCTCGTTCTGCAGCGCGCGGGCGTAATCCGTGGTCGAGATCTCGGTGTCGCCGACCCGTCCGACCGAGCTGACCGTGCCCGAGAAGTTGGTCGCGCCGAACCCGGCGAGGCCGAGGATCAGCAGGGCGAGAAGAATCCAGACGAAGGTCTGCGAGATCGAGCGTTTGGCCTTGGCCATGAAGGTCCCCCCGGGGCAATGCCCGCCTTGACTATCGCCCGCCTTGCGGCCCTGCAAGGGGCCAGTCCAGCGCGGCCAGCCGCGCGAACGTCTCGGCCAGCCCGGCGGCATCGGCGTTGGCGAAGGCCATGCGGAAATGCCGCGCGCCGCTGGCGTCGCCCTCGGGCACGAACATGGTCGCGGGCAGCATCAGGATGCCCGCGTCGCGCACCATGCGCCGCGCCGCCTCGTCCGCCGGCATCGCGAAGGGGTGTTCGAGATAGGCGAAATACGCCCCCAGCCCCTTCAGCCGCCAGCCGAGTGGTTCCAGCCGAGCCATCCCGGTCTCGATCGCGGCGCGTCGGGCCAGGATCTCGGCCCGCTCGCCCGCTAGCCAGGGCCCGAGATTCTCCAGCCCCCACAGTGCCGCGCGCTGGCCCAGTTGAGCGGGGCAGATCGTGACCGTGTCGATGAACTTCTCGACCTCGGCCAGCAGCGCCGGGTTCGCGATCATGGCACCCACCCGGTGCCCGGTCAGCCGGTACGCCTTCGAAAAGCTGTAGAGCTGCACCAGCGTCTCGTCCCAGCCGTCGCGCGTCAGCAGGTCGTGCGGCGCGCCTTCGCGCGCGTCGAAATCGCGGTAGGTCTCGTCCACGATCAGCCGGATGCCCGCCGCGCGCGCCACCTCGAACAGGGCGGCCACGGTCGCGGCGGGATATTCCACGCCGCCGGGGTTGTTCGGGGTCACGATGGCGATGGCGCGGGTACGCGGGCCGATCAGGGCGCGCGCGGCGTCGGCGTCGGGCAACAGGTCGTCGCCGGTCGCCAGCGGCACGGCGCGCACGCCGCTCATGTCCAGCCACATCTTGTGGTTGAAGTACCACGGCGTCGGCAGGATGACCTCGTCGCCCTCGTCAAACAGCGCCGCGATCGCCGCCGCGAAGGCCTGGTTGCACCCCGAGGTGATGGCCACTTGGCCCGCATCCACCGGTGCGTCGTAATGCGCCGCCCAGTTCCGCGCGAGGCCCGCGCGCAAATCGTCGTTGCCCAGAACCGGCCCGTAGAGATGCGTCGTCGGGTCCTCGAGGAACCCCGCCATCGCCGTGCGCAACTCGGCCGGCGGCGGCTCGACCGGGGCCGCCTGGCTGAGGTTGATCAGCGGACGGTCTTCCGGAAACGTCACGCCCTCGAGCCAGCGGCGCGCCTCGGGGATCGGCGGATGGAACGTGGCGGCGGTGCGGCTCATGCGGAACTCCTGGTCTGCCCGCCCGGGCTTCTTTGGTCCTGAAATATCCCGGGGGTGAATTGGCCGCAGGCCAAGAGGGGGCAGAGCCCCCGTCCCGCCGCGGAACTCAGTCGGTTCCGCGGTAGGGCTTCACGTATTGCAGCGCCATGTCCCACGGGAAGAAGATCCAGGTGTCCTGGCTGACTTCGGTCACGAACGTCTCGACCTGCGGGCGGCCCTGCGGCTTGGCGTAGACCGTGGCCACATGCGCCTTGGGCATCGTCTTGCGCACCACTTCCAGCGTGCGGCCGGTATCCACCAGGTCGTCGACGATCAGCACGCCGGTGCCGTCGCCCACGATGTCCATGTCCGGCGTCTTGATGATGCGCGGCTCGGCCTGTTCCTGGTGGTTGTAGCTTTTCACGCTGATCGTATCGACGGTGCGGATGTCCAGTTCGCGCGCGACGATCATCGCGGGCGCCATCCCGCCGCGGGTGATCGCCACCACAGCGCGCCAGGCGCCGTCATCGGGTCCGTGCCCCTGCAACCGCCAGGCCAGCGCGCGCGCGTCGCGGTGCAACTGGTCCCAGCTGACGTGAAAGCCCTTCTCGTGCGGCAGCCTGTCGTTCATCGCCTCATCCCCCGGAGTCTCGTGCGACGCGCTTTAGCAAGCGCGGCGCGGCGAGGGAAGTCTTAGCGTCCAAGCAGCAGCCGCAGCCCCAGCGCGCCGAGGATCGCCGCCGCGACGCGGTCGATCACCGGCTTCAGGCGCAGGTAGCCCGCCCGCGCCGGCGGCGTGGCCAGCAGGGCGGCGAAGGCGGTGTAGACGGCGACCTCGACCACGAAGTGGTTCAGCACGACGAAGGCCTTCTCGCCCAGACTCATCCCGGCGGGAAAGATCACCACCAGCACCGAGCCGGCGAACAGCACCGATTTCGGGTTGGCGAGGTTGACCAGCATGCCGCCCAGGAACGCGCGCGCGCCGGGGTTGGCGCTGTCGGCGACCGGCTGATGCGCGCTGCGCCACAGCTGCACCGCGACCCACAGCAGGTAGAGCGCGCCCGCGACCTTCATCGCCAGGAAGGCCCAGGGGAACAGCGCGAAGACGATGTGCAGGCCCAGCAGCGCCGCCCCGGTCCACAAGGCCGCGACCAGTCCCAGCCCCAGACCGGTGGCCACGCCGGTCGCGAACCCTCCGGCGATCGACTGGCGCAGGGCGAACAGCAGCGCAGGGCCGGGCGCCGCCATCGCCGCCAGCAGCGTCAGGTTGAAGGCAAGGATATGGGTCCAGTCCATCGTCGTCGATCCGCGTTGATACGTTCCCCGATTGACGGATCGCGCGGCACCCGTGTCAAACGAAAACGCCCCGGGGCCGGGGCGCGGGGGCTTGCCGAGACTTCGGGCACCGGCCCGGCAGGGCTTACGCCTTCGTGATGTCCGGGGCGCCGACGGCCTTCATGCCCACCACGTGGTAGCCCGCGTCGACGTGATGCGTCTCGCCCGTCACGCCCGACCCGAGGTCCGACAGCAGGTACAGCGCCGACTTGCCCACGTCCTCGGTGGTCACATTGCGCCGCAGGGGCGAGTTGTACTCGTTCCACTTCATGATGTAGCGGAAATCGCCGATGCCCGACGCCGCCAGCGTCTTGATCGGGCCGGCGCTGATCGCGTTGACGCGGATGCCGTCCTTGCCCAGATCCTCGGCCATGTAGCGCACGGATGCCTCGAGCGCGGCCTTCGCCACGCCCATCACGTTGTAATGCGGCATGATCCGCTCGGCGCCGTAATAGGTCATGGTCAGCGCGCTGCCGCCGTTCGTCATCATCGCGCTCGCGCGCTGCATCACGGCGGTGAAGCTGTAGACCGAGATGTCCATGGTCATCATGAAGTTGTCGTGCGTCGTGTCGACGTAGCGGCCGCGCAGCTGCGACTTGTCGGAATAGCCAATGGCGTGGACGACGAAGTCGAGGCTGTCCCAGCGCGCGCGCAGGCCGTCGAACAGCGCGTCGATGCTGGCGCCGTCGCTGACGTCGCAGGGCAGGACGATGTCGCTGCCGAGGCTCTCGGCCAGCGGCACGACGCGCTTCTTGACCGGTTCGCCCTGGAACGAGAACGCAAGCTCGGCACCCGCATCGGCGCAGGCCCTGGCGATGCCCCAGGCGATCGACTTGTCGTTGGCCAGCCCCATGATGAGGCCGCGTTTTCCCGCCATCAGCTGATTTGACATCTGTCCCATTCCGCCCATTTTCCCTCTGGCGTCCCTTAGGACATCGGCGATCCTCCATCAAGACGCGCGGATTTGGCGGATGCGGTTGTGCCGGGCGGGCGGACGCGAAAGACACATGGGGGCAGGCGGGTCGCATCGAACGACCCCCGTCACCCGAGGGAGGAGAACGAGCATGAGCGACCGCAAGGGCATCTTCGCCGGCGACGACCCGTTCGCGCTGGCGCGCGCCTGGCTGGCCGAGGCCGAGGGGTCGGAGATCAACGACCCGAACGCGATCGCGCTGTCCACGGTGGACGCCGACGGGCTGCCGAACGCGCGGATGGTGCTGCTCAAGGCGATCGAGGACGACGCCTTCGTCTTCTACACCAACTACGAAAGCGCCAAGGCGTCCGAGATCGAGCAGGCCGGCAAGGCCGCCTTCGTGATGCACTGGAAGTCTCTGCGCCGGCAGATCCGCGTGCGCGGCACCGTCACCCGCGAGGCCGGTCCCAAGGCCGACGCCTATTACCGCTCGCGCTCGCTCAAAAGCCGGCTGGGCGCCTGGGCGTCGAAGCAGAGCCGGCCGCTGTCCTCGCGCGCGGCGCTGATGGCCGAGGTCGCCCGCGTCACCGCCGCCAAGGGCACCGACCCCGAGCGGCCGCCCTTCTGGGGCGGCTACCGCATCGACCCGGTCGAGATCGAGTTCTGGGCCGACGGCGATTTTCGCCTGCACGACCGCTTCCGCTGGCGTCGCGAGGGGGCGGGCGAGCCTTGGTCGGTCGAGCGCCTGAATCCGTAGGGGGCTGTCGCGGATGCATTCCGGTGTTGACACAAATTTGCTCGGCCGGTCGTCTTGTCTTGTGCGATACAATGTTGAAACACGATACGGTGTGACGTCAGGGAATTGGACGGGTACGGTTTGAGCGAAGAAGAGCGGGCAACGGAACGCGTAGAAGGCCGGGTCAAGTGGTTCGATCCGAACAAGGGGTTCGGCTTCGTGGTCGCGGACAGGGGCGGGCCCGACATCCTGCTGCATGCCAACGTGTTGCGTAATTTCGGCCAGAGCTCGGTCGCCGACGGTGCCGCGGTCGAGATCGTGGTCCAGTTCACTGCCCGCGGCGTCCAAGCGACCGAGGTGGTCCGCATCGAGGCGCCCGACGTCGTCGACGGCGCGCCGCTGGCCGATTTCGAGACGATCGACCCCGAGATCATGGCCGCCGCCGTGCCCGAACCCGCCCGCGTGAAGTGGTTCGACAAGGCGAAGGGATTCGGGTTTGCCAACGTCTTCGGCAAGCCCGAGGATGTCTTCGTGCATATCGAGGTGCTCCGCCGCTCGGGCCTCGCCGATCTCCAGCCCGGCGAGGCGCTGGCGATCCGGGTCGTCGACGGCAAGCGCGGCAAGATGGCAATCGAGGTGAGTGCATGGGAATCCGCCCTGCCGCGGTAGCGGCTGT
>NZ_JBELMH010000009.1:0-66914 GCF_042096055.1 Citreimonas sp.
CGCAGGCGGCGATCGCGCAGAAGATCCGCGCCGACTTCGCCCGCCTGTTCCCGGCGTGGCAGGGCGCGCGCATCACGCATGAATGGGCGGGCCTCGTGTGCCTGATGGCGCGGCTGACGCCCTTCGCGGGGCCGGTGCCGGAGCATCCGGGTCTGTTCGCCGCGCTCGGCTATCACGGCAACGGCGTCGCGATGGCCAGCTACACGGGCGCGCTCATGGCGGACGTGGCGCAGGGCCGCGCGCCCCGGCGTCCCTGGCCGCGCCTCATGCAGGCCACCCCGGGGCGCTTTCCGTTGGGGCCGTTCCGCCGCGCGGCGCTGTTGCCGGCCTACTGGCTGGGCGAGGCCTTCGACCTCTAGGCGTGCGGTGTCATGTTGGGGCGCGCCTTGCCGCGCTGCAGGCCCAACGCCCTCTCGCGCCAGACGATGATGACGCCCGCCGCCATCACGATGACCGACCCCACGATCACGTTCGACCCCGGCACCTCGTCGAAGAAGGCCATGCCGAACAGGATCGCGAACAGGATCGAGGCATAGTCGAACGGCGCCAGCACCGCCGCCTCGGTCGTGCGGTAGGCCGAGGTCAGCAGGATCTGCGCCACGCCCCCGATGAGCCCGGTGCCGACCAGCATCAGGGCGACCTCGGCGCTCGGCATCGTCCAGCCGAACGGCAGGCTGAGCAGCGACAGCAGCGTCGCGGTCAGCGAGAAGTAGAACACGATGGCCGAGGTCTCCTCGGTCGCGACCAGCCGGCGGATATGGATCTGCACCAGCGCCCGCAGCGCCGCCGAGGCCAGCACGCAGATCACGCCAAGCGTCGCCGCGCCCTGAAGCTGGTCCAGCGTCAGCCGCGGCCACATCACGACCGCAACGCCCACCAGCCCCAGCGCCACCGCGCTCAGCCGGAACAGACGCAACCGTTCGCCCAGAAGCGCCGCGGCGAACAGCACCGTCAGCATCGGCGAGGCGTAGCCCAGCGCGGTCACCTCGGGCAGCGGCAGCAGGCCCAGCGCGGCAAAGCCGAAGCCCATCGCCCCCACGCCGATCACGCCCCGCCAGACATGGCCCATCGGGCGCTGGACCTTCAGGCCGGTCCTCAGGTCACCCCGCATCGCCAGCCAGACGACGATGATCGGCAGCGCGAAGAGCGAACGGAAGAACACCGCCTGCCCCGGCGGCACGGCATCGGCATTGGCCTTCACCAGTGCAGCCATGATGGTGAACAGGAAGACGGAGGACAGCTTCAGCGCAATCCCGCGCAGCGGAAACATCAAGGCCCCAGTTCGGACAGCGGTGGGCGCACCGTGAACCGCGGCCACGGGAACGTCAACGCGATCCCACCCCGGCACGGGGGAGGGGCGGCGGTGACCCGAGTTTTCGGCCGGGGCGGCTCAGAACCCGGCACGGCGGTGGCGGCTTACGCCAAGGTCGGCGACCACGATCCGGCCGGGTTTCGGCGCGTCGAAGATCAAGTCCAGCCAGGCCGCCGAGACACGCCTTTCGCCCAGGTCCGAGCGGCCGAGGTCGAATTCCACCAGCAGCCGACCCTCTGCGCCGTCCGCAACGGGCATGCGCGTCATGGTGATCAGGTTCGGACCCGTGCGCAGGTTCAGCCGCGCCGAGACATGATGCGCACGGTCGTCAGTCAGGCGCAGGGCAAGGCAAAGGATGTCTTCGGCCGTCAGCGGCTGCGCCCTGTCCGGCGGAACATCGATCACCAGCGACAGGTACGACCCTGCGAATTGCGCGACCGAAATCTCCACCGAAGGCGTCAACTCCGCCGCGTCGCTACCCGACTGTGCCAGCGCGATGTCGGACAGCGGGCAATCGTGGAACAGCGTCAGGCCAGTGCCGAAGGCTGAGGGGCTGGTCGCGCCGGTCATGCGGGGTGCGTCGAGATGGCGCAGCCAGGCCTCGGGTCGCCACTGCGTCCACTGTGCGGCGGCAGCGCCATCGGCCGCGCGGCGCGGGACGCGTCGCCCCGGCAAACGCCAGCCGCCGATCATGCGGCCCCGTCCGACGCCGGCCAGGCCGTCACCGCGGCCCCATACGGTTCATCGCCTCGATCCCGGCGCGCAGTGACGCCAGGAACGCGGCTCCTCCGGCGTCCGCAAGCGTGCTGCCCTCTGGCGCATAGAGGGCCAGCCCGATCAGGTGCCCATTCTGCAGGAAGGCGCCGCGCCAGTGCCGCGCGTCGCCGTCGGGGATGGCGCTGCGTCCGCCGTCGGACAGGTGCACCAGCAACAGCCCGTCGAGGGTCTGTCCCTCGATCAGCGGCGCGCCGGCAAGTTCGGCCAGCGCGGCGGGTTCGGGCAGATCCCGCGCCGCGCCTCGCGGGCCCACGGTGACGCTGACGATGAGCGGTTCCACCGTCTCTTCCGGCTCTGCGCCGTCGTCGGTGTGGGTGCAGGGCGCGATCAGCACGAACCCCGAGAGGCCGTCGTCCCGGCGCGTCTGCCGGTCGATGCAGTAGCCCGGCGGCCCGGCGACGGCGATCTCGCCGCCTGCGAGCATCGTTCGCGTCAGCGGATAGACCCGGTCCGCCGTTTCGTCCTCTTCGCCGATGGCGGCGGTGGCAAGCACCGCGAGAAGGCAGACAAGACGACGGACCGGGCGCAACGCGGTTACAGGTCCATGTAGACGTGCTTCTCGGCCGCCCCACCGGGATGCGTCACCGCCCCCTTGTAGGTCTCGCCGACAAGCTGCGCGTACTTGTAGAGCGCACCCGACGCGTAGATCGTCTCGCGCGGGCCACCCCAGGCGGCGCGGCGGCGGTCGAGTTCCTCCTGGTCTAGGTCGACCGACAGCGTGCCCTGCACGGCGTCGATGGTGATCATGTCGCCGTCCTTCAGCAGCGCGATCGGCCCGCCATGCGCGGCCTCGGGACCGACATGGCCCACGCAGAACCCGCGCGTGGCGCCCGAGAAGCGCCCGTCGGTGATCAGCGCGACTTTCTTGCCCATGCCCTGCCCCGAAAGCGCGGCTGTGGTCGACAGCATCTCGCGCATGCCGGGGCCGCCTGCGGGGCCCTCGTTGCGGATGACGATGACCTCGCCTTCCTCGTACTTGCGCGCCTTGACGGCGGCAAAGGCGTCCTCCTCGCATTCGAACACGCGCGCGGGGCCGGTGAAAACCTGGTCCTCGGCCTTGATGCCGGCGACCTTCACGATGGCACCCTGCGGCGCGAGGTTGCCCTTGAGGCCGACGACGCCGCCTGTCTTGGTGATCGGGTTCTCGATCGCGTGGATGACCTTGCCGTCCGCTTTGCGGGTGACCTTGTCCAGTTCCTCGCCGACGGAGTAGCCGCTGGCGGTCATGCAATCCTCGTGGATCAGGCCCGCCTTGCGAAGCTCGTTCATCACGACCGGCACGCCGCCCGCCTCGTAGAGGTCCATGGCCACGAACTGGCCGCCCGGCTTGAGATCGACGAAGTAGGGCGTGTCGCGGAAGATCTCGCACACGTCGTCGAGGAAGAACTCGATCCCCGCCTCGTGCGCGATGGCGGGCATGTGCAAGCCGGCGTTGGTGCTGCCGCCGGTGCAGGCGACGACCCGCGCCGCGTTTTCCAGCGCCTTGCGGGTGACGATGTCGCGCGCGCGGATGTTCTTCTCGAGCAGGTTCATCACCGCCTGGCCCGACGCCTCGCCGTACTGGTCGCGAGACTCGTACGGCGCCGGCATGCCGGAAGAGTTGAACAGCGCCAGCCCGATCGCCTCGGACACGCAGGCCATGGTGTTGGCCGTGAACTGGCCGCCGCATGCGCCCGCCGACGGGCACGCCACACGTTCGAGCATGTCGAGCGCCGCGTCGGACAACTGGTTGTTCTGGTGACGGCCCACGGCCTCGAACATGTCCTGCACGGTCAGGTCCCGGGTGCGGAAATCCTCGGGGATCTCGTCGACCTGCGGGGCGCGGCCCGGCAGGATCGAGCCGCCGTAGATGAACACCGACGGCACGTTCAGCCGGACCATGGCCATCATCATGCCCGGCAGCGACTTGTCGCAGCCGGCGAGGCCGACGATCGCGTCGTAGCAATGACCGCGCATCGTCAGCTCGACCGTGTCGGCGATGGCCTCACGGCTCGCCAGCGAGGAGCGCATGCCCTCGTGGCCCATCGCGATGCCGTCGGTCACGGTGATCGTGGTGAATTCGCGCGGGGTTCCGTAGGCCTGCTTGACGCCGCCCTTGACCGCCTGCGCCTGCCGCGACAGCGCGATATTGCACGGCGCGGCCTCGTTCCAGCAGGTGGCGACGCCGACCAGGGGCTGGTGGATCTCGTCCTCGGTCATGCCCATGGCGTAGTAGTAGGACCGGTGCGGCGCCCGTTCGGGGCCCTCGGTCACGTAACGGCTGGGCAGCTTGGACTTGTCGAAGCGGCGTTTCAGCATGGCGTTTCTCTCCCGGATCGCGTGTTCCGATCCGGCATAGCGAACGCCCCTGCACCGTTCAAGCGCGATGCCGTCGCGGTCCCGATGCTCATGCGGTGCTCTCCGAATGGCCTGCGGGAAGTGGGTCGTCGCCCGTCTGGCCGGGGCGGATCGTGCCGCGCTCCTCGACCATGTCCAGCAGTTCGACCACGTTCAGCGGTCGGGCGTAGTGAAAACCCTGCAGGGTGTTGCAACCCAGCTCGCGCAGGATCACAGCGTGCTCGGCGGTCTCGACCCCCTCGGCGGTGACCGAGATGCCGAAGGACCGGCCGATGCCGACGATGTGGCGCACCAGATCGCGGGTCTTGGCCGAACTGATGATCGGGATGATCAGCCGCTGGTCAATCTTCATGGCATCGGGGTTGAGCTGCATCAGCCCCACCACCGATGCGTGCCCCGAGCCGAAATCGTCCACCTCGATCCGGTAGCCGCGGTCGCGCAGCCGGTCCACCTGGAGGCGAAAATTGCTCGACTGCTCCTCGACCAGCACGCTTTCGAGGATCTCGAAGGCAACGGTGGTGCTTTCGATGTCGTAGAGGTCTGCGACCGAGATCAGCACCGGATCCTCGATCTGCGCCGAGCCCACGTTGAACGAGATCTTCGGCAGCCCCTGACCGATGCGCTCCATCTCGGCGGCGGCGCGCAAGCCCTGGCGATAGATGATGCGGTCGATCTCGGGGACCAGGGCCAGCCGCGTCGCCATCGGCAGGAACTGATCGGGTGTCAGCACGCCGCGCTCGGGATGCTGCCAGCGCATCAGCACTTCGGCACCGACGACACGTTCCGTCACCGCGTCGACCTGCGGTTGGAAGAGCGGCACGAATTCCTCGTTCTCGATGCCGCGCTCGATCTCGACCGACAGGCGTCGCTTGTCCTGAACGCCGGCGTGGATCTCGGGGGTGTAGAGGACGGTCTGGCTGCGGCCGTGCTCCTTGGCCTCGTAAAGGGCGGCGTCGGCGGCGACCAGCAGCTGCCGGTTGCTGATCAGCCCGTCCTCGGAACTGGCCACCCCGAAGCTGGCTCCGACGCGGCAGGTCTTGCCTTCGAACACCACGTCGCGGCGGATCGCCGATTGCAGCCGCTCGGCCAGCGCGACGCCGTCCTCGGCGCTGCGGCCGGGGCCGAGTGCGATGACGAACTCGTCGCCGCCGATGCGGCCGGCGAAGTCGGTCTCGTGGATCTCGGCGCACAGGGCGTCGCTGACGTGTTTCAGCACGTGGTCGCCGGCGGCGTGACCGTGGGTGTCGTTCACCGCCTTGAAGTGGTCCAGATCGACGCGCACCAAGGTGCGGGCGCCGTCGTCGCTGCCGATCTCGGCCTCGAGCAAGCCATCGACGCTGCGCCGGTTGGGCAGGCCGGTCAGCGCGTCGTGCAGCGCGTGATGCTCGGTCTGGCGGCGGGCATCCTCGAGCCGCCGCTCGGCCAGCTTCTTGTGGGTCACGTCGGACGAGATCGCCACGTACCGATCGACCACGCCATCCTCGCCGCTGAGCGGCGAAATCGACAGCGAGACCCAGTAGGGCTTGCCGTCGCGGCGGTAGTTCACCAGCTCCTCGCGCACCGGACGGGCCGAAGCGATCGCGGCCCGCAGGCGCGCGACCGTTTCCTCATCGGTGTCAGGCCCCTGCAGCAGGCGGCCGGGATGCCGGCCCAGCGCCTCTTCCTCGGCATAGCCGGTGAGCACGGAGAAGGCCGGGTTGTGCCAGATGATCCGCTGGTCGCGGTCGGTGACCAGGATCGCCTCGTGCGACATGGTGGCGATTTGCGCCAGTTCCGCCACCTCCTTCTGGCTGCGCGCCAGCTTCTGGCGCGACGCGGCCAGCGCCTCGTAAGGTTTCGAGATGACGCCGCGCCCGAAGACGACCATGCCGAGGAACGGCACGGCCATCCCCCAGACCACGACGAACAGCACGCTCTGCACCAGGTCCCAGCCCAGCGTGGCGATCTCCTCGTGGTTGGCCAGCCGCACCAGGCTGTAACCGGTGTCGCCGATCCGCGCGTGGATGGGGCTGGTCGACAGGTCGCGCCACTGTCCGATCATGCCCAGTTGAAAGTTCGACATGACGACCCAGTCGCTGTCGGAGAACGGCGCGGTCAGCCCGACCGAGGCCACCGTCGGCAGCTCGATCACCCGCTCGACGATCAGCACGCCCTCGACCAGTCCGCGCGAGGCGATGGGCAGCACCACCAGCAGGTGCGCCATGCCATCGTCGTCGGACATCCGCAGGCGTACCGCCTCGGCCAAGGGCCGCTCGACGCTGAGCAGGCGGGCGGCGCTGTAGAACTCGATTGCCGAGAAGGCGGCCTTGCTCTCGCGCAGCATGAAGCCGGGCGAGCGCAGGATCGGCGTGCCCTTGTAGTCCAGGATCGCGTGGCGGACGTGTTTCTGGCCGTCGAGCTCGGCCAGCACGTCCTCGGCCTTGTAGGTCACGCGGTCGAAGCCCAGCACCAGCCGCGAGATCGACTCGTCGCTTTTCAGGTGAAGGATCGTCTCGACGACTTCGGCGATGCGCGCGTCGATCTCCCGCGCGCGGGCGGCCGCGCGTTCGGTCATCGCCTCGCGCTGCATCTGGTCGAGGAAGGGCTGCGCGCTGAAGCGCACGCCGAAACCCACGACGATGATCGCCGCGATGTAGCCCGCCAGCACGACCCACGTGAACCGCTTGCCCAGGATCTTGCCGTCGGCCAGCCTCGACCGTGCCGCCGCGATCCGCGCGGGTCCACCGCTGCGGCGCGCGGCGCGTCCCCGGCGGTCGGCGACCGCCGAGGTCATTCGTGCCCGGCCGACGCGACCGCGCCGGCCTCCGGCCCGCGCAGGCTTGGCCGCAGCCGGCCCAGCGCGTCGAAACGGCTCATGCACAAATCGTCACCGGTCAGCGCCTCGTGGCCGTCGGGGTTGTGCGGATGAAACGGCGAGAACGGCGCCTTGTAAGTCTTGATGAGGCCCTGCAGCGGCGCGTCCAGGTGATAGAACGCCTGCCGGATCGCCGCTCGCCGCGCGGCGGGGAACGAATCGAACCCGGGCCTTTTGCGGGCGTCGTCGAGCGCCGCGATCAGCAGGGTCGCCACGTCGAACCCGTGAAAGAACGCATGCGGAGCGGGCAGCCCGCCGTAATCGGGCACTGTGCCGCCGCTCTGGACGATCTCGGCCACGACGCGCGCCAGATCGCCCGCGATCGCCGCGTCGCGCAGCGCGCAGGAGCCGAGGATGCGCAGGTCGACGCGCGCGAGCGGCACGCGGATCTGCTCGAACAGGTCAACGTCACCGAAGATGCCCCAGTGCGAAAAGACCCGCGGCGGCCGGTCGGTCCGGGCCAGTTCCTGCAACAGGTTGGCCGCGTTGAAGGAGTCCGCGGCCAGCATCACGCAGTCCGCGTCGCTCATCTGCTGGACGACGCCGGCGGCCACCGCCTGCCCGGCCCCCTGCGGCATGCGCCAGACCCCCACCGGTGGCAGGCCCGCGAGCTCGAACTCGCGGCTCAGCGCCACGGCGTTTCCGATGCCCCAGGGCGTGTCGACCACAACCATCGCCGGTGCGCGACAGCCAGATCCCAGAGCCTGCCCCGCGAGGTACGGCGCCGCGGTCTTGTCGTCGACCGCGACGCGGAACATCCAGTTGCGCGAGGTTGGCGCGCTGCGGGTGATCGGCGCGCTCGACGACCAGGGCAGCAGCACCGGGATGCCCAGCGCGTTGATGTCGGCGTTATACGTCAGGTAAGGCGGCGACTGCATGCCGCCGATGACCGCGATCGCCAGCGGATCCGACGCCGCCGTGCGCATCGTGTCGACCGAGCGCCGCGAATTGCCCCGGTGGTCCTGCGTCAGGATCGCGATCTCGTCCGCCGCGCCGTGATGCTCGAGCGCGGCGCGCAGGCCCGCCTCGATCCCCCGCGCGACCGCCGGAGTGTGGGTAAAATCCGCGTCCAGATAGACCCGCCACCGCTCCTGCAGCGCCAGCGCCTCCCCCGCCAAAGCCACCAGACACACGAGGACGGCCGCGCCAAGCCCGGCCAGCCGGGCGCGCATGCGCCTGTCCGCGTGTCGTGGCATGTTCATTCGGGGAAACCCGTCCGCTGCCTCTAGATTGCGGGCACCGTACCGACCAACAGGCTTCAAAGTTGTTAATGCGCACGTTCCCGCCCGGATTGCATTCCTCCGTTGCGGGGCGTAAGTCCGGCCTGTCAGCCGCAGCAGGATCCCGCATGAACTGGATCACGAACTACGTACGCCCGCGCATCAACTCGATCTTCTCGCGCCGAGAGGTGCCCGAGAACCTCTGGTCGAAATGCGATGCTTGCGGCACCATGCTGTTCCACCGCGAGATTAGCGACAATCTCAACGTGTGCAGCAACTGCGACCACCACATGCACATCACGCCGCGCGACCGCTTCACCGCGCTGTTCGACGGCGGCGTCTTCAATCAGGTCGCCGTGCCCGAGCCGGTGACCGACCCGCTGCACTTCCGCGACCAGAAACGCTATCCCGACCGGCTGAAGGCCGCGCAGCGCTCGACCGGAGAGAAAGAGGCCATGCTGGTCGCCACCGGCGAGATCGGTCGCATGCCGATCGTCGCGGCGGCGCAGGATTTCAGCTTCATGGCTGGCTCGATGGGCATGTACGTGGGCAACGCCATCATAGCCGCCGCGCAGGAGGCGGTGAAACTGGGCCGCCCGCTGATCCTGTTCTCGGCCGCCGGCGGCGCGCGCATGCAGGAGGGCATCCTGAGCCTGATGCAGATGCCGCGCACCACCGTCGCCGTGCAGATGCTGAAAGAGGCCGGCCTGCCCTACATCGTGGTGCTGACGCACCCCACCACAGGCGGCGTCACCGCCTCCTACGCGATGCTGGGCGACGTCCAGATCGCCGAGCCGAACGCGCTGATCTGCTTCGCCGGCCCCCGCGTCATCGAGCAGACCATCCGCGAGAAGCTGCCCGAGGGCTTTCAGCGGGCCGAGTACCTGCTGGAGCACGGCATGCTCGACCGCGTGACCGACCGCCGGAAGATGCGCGAGGAGCTGATCGTGCTGACGCGCATGCTGATGAAGGCGCCGCCCGCCACCTGGGGCGACCTGCCGCCGCCGGGCCCCGAGGACGCGCCTGCGGTGGCACCCGCGCCCGAGGCCGCGAAAGGCGCCGGTACGAAATGACCGGGGCCGCATGATGGCCGGGACGTCCGACATCATCCTGACGCGGATGATGGCGCTGCACCCCAAGATCATCGACCTGACGCTCGACCGAGTCTGGCGACTGCTGGACGCGCTCGGCAACCCGCAGCGCGACTTGCCGCCGGTGGTCCACGTGGCCGGCACCAACGGCAAGGGCTCGACCATCGCGATGCTGCGCGCGGGGCTCGAGGGCGCGGGCAAGCGCTGCCACGTCTATACCTCGCCGCACCTCGTGCGCTTCCACGAACGCATCCGCCTGGCCGGCGACCTGATCGACGAGACGGCGCTGTCGGCGGTTCTGGACGAATGCGAGGCCGCGAACGGCGGCGCGCCGATCACCTATTTCGAGATCACAACCGTGGCCGCAATCCTCGCGATGGCGCGCACGCCAGCCGACTTCACGCTGCTCGAGGTCGGGCTGGGCGGACGTCTGGACGCCACCAACGTGCTCGAAAAACCCGCCGCGACCGTCATCACGCCGGTCAGCATGGACCACGAACAGTACTTGGGCGACACGCTGGCCAAGATCGCCGGCGAGAAGGCCGGCATCATCAAGCGCGGCGTGCCCTGCATCGTCTCTCGCCAGCAGCCGGACGCTACGGACGTGATCGAGGCGCAGGCGATGCGCCTCGGCGCGCCCCTTTTGGCCCAGGGGCAGCACTGGCACGCGGCGCGCGAACGCGACCGGCTGGTCTACCAGGACGAGCGCGGCCTGCTGGACCTGCCGCCGCCCAACCTGCCGGGCGCGCACCAGATCGACAACGCCGGCGCCGCGCTGGCCGTGCTGCGCCTGCTGGGCATGGGCGACACAGCGGCCGAGGCCGCCGTGACCTTCGCGCAGTGGCCTGCACGGATGCAGCGCCTGGCCACCGGCCCCCTGGCGGAACGGGCCCCGAGGGTCGAGCTTTGGCTCGACGGCGGGCACAACCCGGCCGCCGGGCAGGCGCTGGCCACGCACCTGTCGGGCCTGCCGGAGCGCCCGACGCACCTGATCTGCGGGATGCTGAACACCAAGGACGCGCGCGGCTTCCTGCGGCCGCTGGCGCCGCTGGCGCGCAGCCTGACCGCCGTCGCGATCCCCGGAGAGACCAATACCCTGCCCGCCGACGAGACCGCGCGCCTTGCGGCCGAGACGGGCCACGACGCCTGCGTTGCCGAAAGCGTGGCCGCCGCGCTCGATGCGATCTCCGCCCGCGATCCGCGCGCGCGCGTGCTGATCTGCGGGTCCCTGTACCTGGCCGGCCACGTGCTGCGCACCGAAGGTTAATCATCCGTTAACAGAACGCCATATCTAGCGTTCCCGCATGGCGGTAGTTTTTTGTTCGCGGCCGCACACTAGATGTTGACCGGTGCACGCTGATTCGCTACGTGTTGGAGACCAACGGTGGATCCAGCCACCAACCTTCCCGACCCATTCCATCCACGGGCCGAGGGGCGCGACAGCGTCGCTTTGCGGATCCGTGCGACCCGAATTCACGGCAGGCAGAACCAAAAAAAGAGCAGTATCGGAGGTCCCTCGGGACCTCCTTTTTTTCACGTCCGCTCGCCCCAGCCCTCGGCCATCATCTCGCGCAGGCGCGATGCGGTCCGCTCGAACTCGAAGGTGCCCGGCCCCTCGACGTACAGCGATTCCGGCGTGTCGGCGGCGCTGACGATCAGCCGCACGCGCGCCTCGTAGAGCGCGTCGACCAGGGTGACGAAGCGCCGCGCCTCGTTGAAGTTGCGGCGCGACAGGCGGGGGATGTCCTCGATGATCAGCACACGCACCGCGTCGGCCAGCGCGAGGTAATCCGCGGGGCCCAGCGCACGGCCGCACAGGTCGTAGAACCGCGTCCGTGCCACGCCGTTGTGGTAGCGCGCCAGCTCCAGCGCGCGGCCCTTCACGGTCAGGGTCAGAGCCTCCTCTTGCCCGCCGGTCAGGTCCTTCCAGATCGCGTCGATCGCACGGCGCGTCTCGGGGCCGTCGGGGGTGAAGTAGACCTGCGCGCCGGTCAGCCGGTCCTGCCGGTAATCGCGGTCGCTGGCCAACTGGTGCACCACCAGCCGCTCCTTGATCAGGTCGATGAACGGCAGGAACAGCTGCCGGTTCAGCCCGTCCTTGTAGAGGTCGTCCGGCACCCTGTTCGAGGTCGTGACCACCACGCAGCCGCGCGCGAACAGCTGCTCGAACAGCCGCCCGACGATCATCGCGTCGGCGATGTCGGTGATCTGCATCTCGTCGAAGGCCAGCACCCGCACGCTGTCGGCGACCGAGGCGGCGACCGGCGCGATCGGATCGTCGCGCCCCTGCTGGCGCAGGCGGTGAATCTCGGACTGGATCTCCTGCATGAAGGCGTGAAAATGCACCCGCCTCGCGGGCACCGTCAGCGTCTCGACGAACAGGTCCATCAGCATCGACTTGCCGCGCCCGACGCCGCCCCACAGGTATAGGCCCTTGGGTGGCTCGGGCGCGCGGCGGAACAGGCCGCGGCGGGGCGGGCTGTCCAGCGCCGCGCGTATGCGCTCGAGCTCGGGCAGCGCGTCCTCCTGCGCCGCATCCGGGGTCAAAAGCCCCGCTTCGGCGCGCTGGCGGTAAAGATCGGGCACGGTGGTCATGCCTCGCGTCATACGCCGCGCCGGCACGAAGGTGTAGGCCCCGCGATGCCCAATCCGGCAGCGAAGCACCGCTTCGCGCGGGTGCTGGCGGAAAAATCGCCCTGGCAAAGCCGATGTTGTATTCCCCAGCGTCAACAAAAAGGTTAACGTAAGGTTAACCACGCTTCGAATGAGCGGCATTTTCAGCCGTGCGGGGCGTGGGGACATATTGCCAAAGTGAACCGCACGGTTTACTTAAACCGAACTGAACTGTTCGGTTCAGAAATTCGACACCGGAGAACCATATGAAACGCATTGCGCTTGCCGCTCTTTTCGCCGTCGCCGGGACAGCCGGCCACGCCAATATCGGCCCGATGTTCCTGCCCGACCTGACCTTCCCGGCGCCCGACAGCGCGCCGACCGTGTCGAGCCAGTCGAGCCAGACGACCCCGACCTGCCAGCCGACCGAATCCTGCTGAGCCTGTGCGGCGACGGTCCCTCGGGGCCGCCGCCGCTCCGTCCCGCCTCCGCGACGGCACGTCTTGCCAGACCTGAACCACCGGGCGTACGTTGGTGCTCCGCAACGGGTGGAGGTGGCATGTCGGCACAGGCACTTGTGCGCAAGGGTCGCAAGTTCGACCAGGTTCTCGCCGGCGCACGCGAGGTGTTCCTGAGGGACGGCTTCGAAGGGGCCAGCGTCGACGACATCGCGCGCGAAGCGGGCGTGTCGAAGGCCACGCTCTACAGCTATTTCCCCGACAAGCGCCTGCTGTTCATCGAGGTCGCCACCGCCCAGTGCAAGCGGCAGGCCGACGAGGCGATGATGACCATGGACCTGTCGCAACCGCCGCGCGTCGTGCTGCGTCAGGCGGCAAAGACCTTTCTCGGCTTCATCTTCTCGGGCATGGGGCAGCGCATCTTCCGCATCTGCGTCGCCGAATCCGACCGCTTCCCCGAGCTTGGCTGCGAATTCTACAAATCCGGCCCGATGACCATGCGCAAGGCGCTGGTGGATTACCTGACCGCCGCCCGCGATCGGGGCGAGTTGCGCATCGACGACATGGATCTGGCCGCCGACCAGTTCGCCGAGTTGTGCAAGGCCGATCTCTGGCCCCGGCTGCTCTTCGGCGTGCAGCAGGACTTCTCCGAGGCCGAGATCGAGCGCATCGTCGACGGCGCGCTCGACACCTTCATGGCACGCTTCGGCACCTGATCCCGGCGTTTCCTTGCCGCCCGCGTGGCCAATTGCCGCGCGCGCCGCTATACAGCGGACGAGACGGCACCAGCGAGGGGCACGGGCGATGGAACTGAAATCGGAAAACCGCGCGTTCGGCGGCACGCAACGCGTCTACACCCATGACAGCGACGCCTGCGGCGGGCCGATGACCTTCGGCCTGTTCCTGCCGGCCGAGGCGCAGGACGGCCCCGTGCCGGTGCTGTGGTTCCTCGCCGGGCTGACCTGCACGCACGAGAATGCAATGACCAAGGCCGGCGCGCAGGCTTGGGCGGCCGAGGCCGGTATCGCGCTGGTCTTCCCGGACACCTCGCCGCGCGCGGCGGATGCGGCCGACGACGACGCCTTCGACCTCGGCAAGGGCGCCGGCTTCTACGTCAATGCGACGCAGGACCCCTGGGCGCCGCATTTCCGCATGTGGGACTACGTCGCCGACGAGCTTCCCGCCGCGCTGGCGCAATTTCCAGTGGACATGGAGCGGCAGGCCATCACCGGGCATTCGATGGGCGGGCATGGCGCGCTGACGCTCGCGATGCGCAACCCGGGTCGCTTCGCCAGCGTCTCGGCCTTCGCGCCGATCGCGCATCCGACGCAGTCCGACTGGGGCCGCAAGCAGTTCATCGCCTATCTGGGCGAGGACGAGGCCGCCTGGGCCGCGCACGATTCCACGCTGCTGATGCGCCAGGGCGGCTTTGACGGTCCCGTGCTGATCGACCAGGGCAGCGACGACCAGTTCCTCGACAAGCTGATGCCCGAGGCGCTGGCCGAGGCGATGGCCGGCGCCCGGCAGGACGGCGCCTTCCGCATGCAGAAGGGCTACGACCACAGCTATTTCTTCATCGCGTCCTTCATCGAGGACCACGTCGACTTCCACGCCGAGGCGCTGTTCGCGTGACGATCCTGTACGTCGATGCCGATGCCTGCCCCGTGAAGGGCGAGGCCGAGCGCGTGGCGACCCGCCACCGCGTCCTGCTCAAGATGGTTTCGAACGGCGGGCTTCGCCCCTCCGAGAACGCGCTGGTCGAGCATGTCTTCGTCCCCGACGGTCCCGACGCGGCCGACATCTGGATCGCCGAGCGCGCCGGCCGCGGCGACGTGGTGATCACCGCCGACATGCCGCTGGCCGCCCGCTGCGTCGAGGCGGGTGCGCAGGTGCTGCGTCACGACGGCTCGGTGCTGGACGCGCGCAACATCGGCCAGCAGCTGGCCACCCGCGACCTGATGGCCGACCTGCGCGCAGCGGACCCGTTCCGGCAGGGCGGCGGCAAGGGCTTTACAAAGGCCGATCGCAGCCGTTTCCTCGACGCGTTGGAAACCGCGTTGCGCAAGGCCGTGAAGGAGACGACATGACCCCGCAGGCGGTGATCTTCGACATCGGCAACGTCCTCATCGAGTGGCAGCCGGAACGGTACTACGACCGCGTGATCGGCGAGGACGCCCGCCGCGCGATGTTCGCCGAGGTCGACCTGCACGGCATGAACGACCACGTCGACCGCGGCGGCGACTTCCGCGACACGATCTACGCCTGGGCCGACCGCCACCCCGAGTGGGCCGAGGCCATCCGCATGTGGCACGACAACTGGCTCGAGCTGGCCCAGCCGCGGATCGACCATTCCGTCCGCCTGCTGCGCGCGCTGCGCGCCAACGGTGTGCCGGTCTTCGCGCTGACCAACTTCGGCATCAGCACCTGGGCCGTCGCCACACCCGAGTTCGACTTCCTGTCCGAGTTCGACCGCACCTACGTCTCGGGGCACATGGGCGTCATCAAGCCCGAGCCCGAGATCTACGAACGCGTCGAGGCCGATTGCGGCCTGCCCCCGCAGGCGCTGCTGTTCACCGACGACAAGCCCGACAACATCGCCGCCGCCAACGCGCGCGGCTGGCTGACGCACCTCTTCACCGGCTCGGACGGCTGGGCCCAGCGCCTGGTGGTCGAGGGCCTGCTGACGACGGAACAGGCCCGATGACGCGCACCATCTCCTTCGCCGAGGGCGAGCGGCGCCTCGACTGGCTGAAGCTCACCGACGCGATCGAGGTCGGCCACCGGCTGCCGAAGGCCGAGATCGCGGACGTCTTCCTCTACCGCGGGCGCGACACGATGCTGAACCGCTCGGCCTGGATCGACGGGCTGGGGCTGCTGGTCAAGGTGGCCACGATCTTTCCCGGCAACCCGGATGCGGGACGCGCGGTGGTGAACGGGGCGGCCACGCTCTACCACGACGATTCCGGCACGCTGGCGGCGGTGGTCGACTTCCACCTGCTGACCAAGTGGAAGACCGCCGGCGACAGCCTGCTGGCCGCCCGCCGCCTTGCGCGGCCCGGCAGCCGCGAAATCGTCATCGCCGGCGCCGGCACGGTCGGCGCTTCGCTTGTCGCGGCCTATTCCGCCGTTTTCCCGAACGCGCATTTCACCGTCTGGAACCGCACGCCCGCCAAGGCGCGCGGCTTCGCCAACGCCCACGGGATCGACTGGACCGAGGATCTGGAACCGGCCGTGCGCCGCGCCGACATCGTCGCCTGCGCGACCATGGCGACCGAACCCTTCCTGAAGGGCGACTGGCTGCGCCCCGGCACTCATGTCGACCTGATCGGCGCCTACCGGCCCGACATGCGCGAGGCCGACGACACCGCCTTGCAACGCGCGCGTGTCTTCGTCGACAGCCGCGACACCACGTTGGGCCATATCGGAGAGCTGAAGATCCCGCTCGAGGCCGGCGTCCTCACGCCCGACCACGTGATCGCCGACTACTACGACATGGACCGCATGACACGCACCAGCGACGACGAGATCACGCTGTTCAAGAACGGCGGTGGCGCGCATCTCGACCTCATGGTCGCGCGCCACATCCTCGACGCGGTGGACGCGCCCTGATGATCCGCCCGCTCGCGCGCGGCCGCGCCCATGCTTGAGATCCTGCTGAAGACCCTGCCCTTCTTCGCCCTGATCGGGCTGGGCTACGGCGCCGCGCGCACGCACTTCTTCTCGGAAGAGGCGACCGCCTACCTGACGAAGTTCGTCTTCTACTTCGCGCTGTCGGCGATGCTGTTCCGGTTCTCGGCCACGCTGTCGATCGACCAGATCTTCGACGCGCGGCTGGCCATGGCGTATCTGTGGGGCACCGCCTTCGTCTACGGCATCGCCATGCTCGTGGCCTTTTTGCGCGGCCTCGACACCCCCACCGCGGCGATCGAGTCGCAATGCGCGGCGATCGGCAACACCGGCTTTCTCGGCGTGCCGATGCTGGCCGTCCTGCTGGGGCAGGAGGCGGTCGGCCCGATCATCCTGGTGCTGTCCATCGACCTGATCGTGTTCTCGTCGGCGCTGGTGATCCTGGTCACCGGCTCGCGCGGGACGGGCGGCGCGGGCGCGATCGTGCGGACCGTGCTGCTGGGGCTGGTGAAGAACCCGATGATCGTGGCGATCGTCTCGGGGCTTGCCTTTGCCTGGACCGGGCTGCCGCTGCCCGCGCCGGTCAACGACTTCCTGACCATCCTCGGCAACGCCGCGACGCCTGGCGCGCTGTTCGCCATCGGCGCATCGCTGGCGTCGAAATCGGCCGAGCGGCTGCAGATCGCCGGGTGGCTCAGCTTCTGCAAGCTGGTGCTGCACCCGGCGCTGGTCGCCTTGGCGGCGTTCTTCGTCTTCCCGGTCGACGCCTACAAGGCGTCGGTCGCGATCTCGGCCGCGGCGCTGCCGGTGGCCGGCAACGTCTTCATCCTGGCGCAGCATTACGGGGTCGCGCCTCAGCGCGTGTCGGCGTCGATCCTGATCTCGACCACGGCGTCGATCCTGACGGTCAGCGCGGTGATCGCGCTGGTCAGCGGCTCTGGCTGAGGCCCGGCAGCAGACCGTGCAGCCGCTCGAGCTCGGTGCGGCAATGCTCCATCTGCCAGGCCGCCCCGTCCGCGCCCACCCGCGCGGCCAGCCCGTCATCGTCGCGCGCCAGCCGGCCGCCCACGAAGACCAGCACCTTGGGCGCAACGACGCGCAGTGCCACGATCACGTGCGCCAGAGCCGGCAGCCGTTCGAGGCTGCCCGCCGACAACCCGACGATGGGAAAGCGGGCCCGCTTGACCATTTCGACCAGCCGTTCCTCGGTGGTTCCCAGTTCCAGGTGCACGTCCCAGCCGTCGTCGCGGAACAGGTCCGACGCCATGGTGATGCCCAGTACGTGATCCTCACCCGGCACTGTGGCGAACAGCGCGCAGCGGCCGCGGCGCGGCTCGAACGGCGGGGCGAGGTCGCGCAGGTCGCGCAGCAGCGTCAGCGTGCGCGCGCCGGCCAGCCGCATGTCGGACGACGACACGCGTCCCAGGTCCCACAGCACGCCCAGGCGGTGCGCGGCGGGGCTGATGTGATACAGGCACAGGTCCGCGTGGCTCGCGCCCTCGTCGTGGGCCTTGAGGATCATCTTGCGGGCGGCCTGCGGGTCGAGCGAGATCAGCGCGCGGCACAGTTCGGGCACGTCGGGCTGCTGCCTTGGCCGCTCGGCCTCGTGCCGCGCGCGATCCACGTCGTCGGCCCAGCGCGCGAGGCGCGAGATGACCTCGTGCGCGAAGGTGATCAAAACCGAGTCTGGAAGCGCCGCGACCCGTGCAGCCGCTTCGCCGTCGTGCCCGAATGTCCGTACTGGCAGATCGGCCATCCTGTCCCCCCCGGACCGCGACCCTCGCACGCCGGGCGGCTCGCCCGTGGTTCACGGTGCGCCGCGGCAGGGGGTCCCGTCAACCACAGGTTATGGCGCAGGCGGGCTTAGTCAACACGCCGGACCAGCAACTGGTTCCCAGGACCGCGGCGCGTCTCGAACACTTTCAGGTCGGCGACCAAGTCCGACAGCTTGCGCTTGCCGTAGGTCCGCGTGTCGAAATCGGGATGCGCGGCGGTGATGTATTGGCCCAGCGGGCCCAGCGCGTACCACTCGTCATCTTGGTCCAGCCCGGCCATCGCCTTGAAGATGAGGTCGCGCGCTTCTTTAAGGTCGCCCGTCGGCGCGGGGCGCTCGCCCTCGGCCTTCTCCGGCGCGTTGTCGAGGTTCTCGAGGTAGATGAACCGCTTGCACGCCTTGCGGAACGCGTCTGGCGTCTTCTGCATCCCCATCCCGTAGACGTCGAGCCCCTGCTCGCGCAGGCGCGAGGCCAGCCGCGTGAAGTCTGAGTCCGAACTCACCAGCACGAACCCGCCGAAGCGGCCGGTATGCATCAGGTCCATCGCGTCGATGACCAACGCGATATCGCTGGCGTTCTTGCCCACGGTGTTGGCCGGCTGGTGCAGCGGGACCAGCCCGAACTCGGCCTGCACCTTGGACCAGCCGTGCATCTGGTGGCTTGAGAAGTCGCCGTAGCAGCGCCGCACCGACGCCTCGCCGATGGATGCGATCTCGTCGAAGATCGCCTTGGTGTACTTGGGCGAGGTGTTGTCGGCGTCGATCAACACCGCAAGCAGCTTGGTCTCGTCTGGCATGGGGCCTCCGTTGTTGCGGCCTTGTACCCTGACGCGCCCCGCGTGACGAGGGGGCATGGCCGCGCGACCTGGCACCCGCGGGACGCGCCCGCCGGAATCGGGATGCAACCAAGCGGTTCCATTAAAACATTCACATCTTCTTTACAGGACACGTCGCGGCCAGCGACGCCTAAAATTATATCATTCAAAATCATGCGGTTAAAGGAATTTCCACGACCGTGGCCGTCGGATCACGCCCACCCGCACCGTAGCAACCGCGCAACACTTCCCGCGGGCGGGCCTTACCCGGCGGATCAACCCGCTAGGTGGGCATGTTCAAACCGCGACACCAATCGAAAGGGGAGTCCCATGGGAAACCGCACACTGCCATACATCACGCTGGCCGGCATCGTCGCCTTCACGCCTGCCTTCGCGCAGACGGCGTTCGACAACACCAACATGGCGGAAGACCGCAACGAGGCCTTGGCCGAGGACATCGAGGATGACTTCGAGCGGGACATCGACGACTTCGGCAACCGTGGTCGCGCGCTCGGCTTCGACGGCTCGGTCGCGCTGCGCGGCTCGGCCACCAGCGGCAACAGCGACGACGTCTATCTCGGGATCGGTTCGAACCTGGGCTACTACGACGGCACCAACGGCTACACCCTGCGTCTGAACTACACCTATGCCGAGGACGAGGGCGACACGACCGAGGAAAGCCTGTTCTACGACTTCCAGTACACCCGCGACTTCACCAGCCGCGCCTACGGCTTCGCCAAGGTGCAGGGCACGGTCGACGAGTTCTCGGCCTATGACAGCGACACCTTCGTCGGTATCGGTGCCGGTTACTGGATCTACGACCAGCCGACCATCAAGTGGGCGGTCCAGGGTGGCCCCGGCTACCGCGTGGCCGAGCTTGACGACGCGCTGGACGCGGACTTCGAGGAAGAGGCGCTCAGCCTGTCCTCGGCGTTCTCCTACCAGATCTCGCCGACCACGTTCATGACCAACGACACCGACATCATCGGGTCGGAGTCGGACACGGTCATCTACAACGAGATCGGCCTGAACGTCGCGCTGAACGATACCCTGGCGCTGCGCACCAGCCTCGGGACCGAGTATCACACCGACCCGCAGGACGGCTTCGACGACACCGACAACACGCTGGGCGTGTCGCTGGTGATCGGCCTGAACTAAGGCGATCCCGCATCCGGGCGCGCGGACTTTCCGCGTGCCCGCTTCGGACAGGAGCGTACGGGCAACCGTGCGCCCCTTTTCGTGCGCCCCTGCCTGCGCGGCACGCACCGGCGGAACACGCCGTGACACGCCACGTTCTCCGCTAAAGGAGTGCATGCATGAAACAGCAGCAAGGCGCGCTCACCGACATCGTCGACGAGCTGGAGCAGGCGTCCCGGAACGAGGACAAGGTACAGGTCGGCCACCTGATCGACGCGCTCGACCATCGGGGCTACGGCCCCGCCCTCGCCGTGCTGCCGCTGATCGAACTCACGCCCATCGGCGGCATACCCGGATTCCCGACGCTGCTGGCGCTGGCGCTGGCCAGCATCGTGATCCGCCTGCTGATGGGCTACGAGCATTTCTGGGCGCCGCAATGGGTGCGCCGGCGGCATCTCGATTCAGACAAGGTGATGACGTCCCTGGAATGGCTCAAGCCCGTGTCGCTGCGCATCGACGCCAAGCTGCACGAGCGCGTGAAGCGCTTCGCCGGCCCGACCGGCCGCCGCGCCGCCTGCATCGTGATCCTGCTTCTGCTGCTGACCGTTCCGCCGCTCGAGCTTATCCCGTTCGCCACCTCCGGCCCGATGATCGTCATCGCCATCTTCGGCTTGGGTCTGCTCTACCGCGACGGGCTGCTGATGCTGCTGGGCTTCGCCGGCGCCGCGATCGCCATCGCGGGCGGCGCCTGGGGCCTGCTCGCCGGCGGCGGAAGCGGCTGAGGCGGCACAGCGGCCGGCTGCCGCGCGTCCGAAGTCGCGGCTAAAGCCCGCGGAACATCACCAGCGCGTCGACCGCGCCTGCGTCGGGGTGCCGGAACGCGCCCGGCAGGCGGCCGACGATCTCGAACCCGGCGCGCTGCCACAAGGCCACCGCGCGGGCATTGGTCTCGATCACGAAGTTGAATTGCATCGCCGCGAAGCCAAGCGCCCGCGCCTCGGCCAAGGCGCGGTCCAGCATGGCGCGCGCCACGCCGCGGCCCTGCGCGTCCGGCGCGGTGACGAAGCCCGCGTTGCACACATGCGCCCCGCCGCCCGCCTGGTTGCGCACCACGTAGAAGGTGCCCAGCGGCATGTCGCCCGCGTCCTCGGCGACGAAGACCGCGCGCCCGCCGCCGGTCCAGTAGGCCAGCGCGTCGGCCTCGGCGATATCGCGGTCGATGGCATAGGTCTCACCTGCCCGGAAGACCGGCATCAGCATGGCGGTCACCGCGCGACCGTCTTCGGGCGTGTAAGGGCGGATCGTCAGCGTGCTCATCCCCGTCTGGTGCCACGTTCCGCCGGCCGGGAAAAGCACCTCGGTCGGTCGGCGACGTATTCAAGACGTTTGCAGGAAACACGCGCGCGCGAAGACGATCTGTCTTAGGATGAAGTTCTATTTCATCATTCATTCTAAGGTAGAATTGCCATGCCCGATCCCACGCCCCCCATTCCCGGCGCCGAGATGAACGCGATGCTGCTGCTCGGCCTGCCCGATCGACCGCTGGACGCCGAGGGGTATTTCACGCTTCTGGGCAAGCAGGCGGTCACCTTCACCGGCGCCAAGCCCGTCACGCTCGAACCGGGGGACAAGCTCTACCGCGTCTTCGGCGGCAAGGCAGCCGCGAAGGGCGGCTTCTGGGCGCCCGAGGCCCCGGCCCCCGGCACGACCGAGGGCGCATGGCGCGCCTCGAACGCCGTGGTGCCCGCCTGGAACGACGGGACCGAGGTCGAGGCCCTGACCGTCAAGGAGGATGCCGCGCTGCAATGCTGGACCGGGACCATCGAGTCCCAGCCGGCGATGGACAAGCAGGGCGTCGTGCTGCCCGACTGGTGGCTGGTGGGCGGCGGCACGCAATTCTTCGTCCAGTTCTGGACCCCCGCCTTTACCGAGGCCGTCACGCTCGACACGGTCGGGCCGACGCCGTGGGATGCCCCGCCCGCCCCGTCCGCGCAGGCCTACGTCGCGCCGGTCGCGACGGCTGCCGACCTGGACCCGGGCGACCCCGTGCAGGCCCACGTGGTCGAGGTGCTGGCCCTGGCCGAGGCGCTGCGCGCGATGGCCGCGGCGCTGCCCGATGCCGAGGGCGCGCGGATGGCCGCCGCGGCGGACACGGTCCTGACCACGGCCAACACGATCCTCGAAAACCAGGGGCGGGACGATGCGATGGTGGCCGTCGCGGTGCGGTCGCATCTCGACCTCGGCCGGCATATCGAGCCCGACCCCGCCTGGCCGGCCTCCGGCGCCGTCGATCGCGCGGTGACCCGGGTCGTCGGCAGCGCGGCGGCCCTGTCGAACCGCGCCGGCTGAGCGAGGGGGGCGATCTGGGGTGTCCCACGAAGGGACATTTGTGCGCGCAAGGAAAATCAATGGCTTGCAGAGACGGATTCAGACTTCGTTAGGATCTCGGCCCTCGCGGGGACTCGACTCATGGCGCTGCGGCACCTAGAATAGGTCGTGAACAAACGCTGCCGCCGCCATGCCCCACCGCCGAATCCTCTCGCTCTGGTTTCCCCGCCTCGGCGCCGAACGGGCGATCCGGACCGAACCGTTTCTGGCCGACCGCCCGCTTGCCATCGTCGAGCAGGACGGCCCGTCGCAGGTCCTCTCCTCGCTCTCGCTGGCGGCCTCGGGCGCGGGCCTGCACCGGGGCCAGCCCCTGCGCGACGCCACCGCCATGTGCGCCGACCTGGTCACCCGCCCCCGCGACAGCCGGGCCGAGCGGGCCTTTCTCGACGCGCTGCACCGCTGGGCGGGCAAGTTCTCGCCCTGGGTGTCGGCCGAGCGGCCCGAGGCGCTGGTGGTGGACCTCACGGGCTGTGCGCACCTCTTCGGCGGCGAAAGCGCGCTTGCCGAACAGGTGGCGCAGGATTGCGCCGACCTGGGCCTGACCGTGCGGCTGGGCCTGGCCGACACGCTGGGCGCGGCCTGGGCCCTGGCCCGCTACGCCGGCGCCGCCCCGGGCGCGCACCGCACCGGCGACGCGATCGAGCAGGAGGCCCGCGCCACCCGCGCCCGCGCCGGCAAGCGACGACACTGGGAACGCGGCGGCGCGGCCCCCCCGGTCGTGGCGGCCTCGGCCGCGCAGGGCCGGATCGCGCCGCCGGGGCAAAGCTGGCAGGCCCTGTCGCCGCTGCCGGTGGCCGCCCTTCGGCTCGAGCCCGACACGCAGGCGCAGCTGGCGCGGCTGGGGCTGCGCCGCGTGGGCGACCTGCTGGGCCAGCCGCGCGCCGGGCTGGCACGCCGCTTCGGGCGTGGCCTCGTCGACCGGCTCGACCAGGCGACCGGCGCCGCGCCCGAGCCGATCTCGCCCGCCGCCGCACCGCACCGCTTCGCCGTGCGCCTGTCTTTCCCAGACCCGATCGGGCTGCGCGACGACGTCGAGGCCGCGCTCGACCGGCTGCTGGAGCATCTCTGCGGCCGCCTGCGCCGGCGGGCCGTCGGCGCGCGTGTCCTGCGGCTCGAGGCATGGCGCTGCGACGGCACGATGACCGACCGCGGCGTGACCGCGGCGGTGGCCAGCTTCGACGCCGCGCGCCTCAAGCCGCTGCTGGCGATGAAGCTCGACGACCTCGACGCCGGGCAGGGCATCGACATGCTGCGGCTCGAGGCGCAGCGGACCGAGCCGATCCACGACCGCACCCCCGCCGGCCATGCCGAGGCCGCCAGTCGCGCCACCGCCCGCACCGGGCAATCCGTCGCGTTCGAGGACCTGATCGGGCGACTGGGGGCCCGGCTGGGGATGGAGGCGATCACCCGCCGGCACCCGGGCCAGAGCCACCTTCCCGAGAAGGAGGCGCTGACCCTGGCCGCCGCGTGGTCCGAGCCCTGCGGCGCCTGGCCCGCCCCCGCGGTGCCGCGGCCGCTGACGCTGTGGCCGCTGCCCGAACCGGTGCAGGCCCCCGACCACCCCGACCCGCCGGCTACGTTCCGCTGGCGCGGGCGCGACTGGGTCGTCGAGGGCGCCACCGGCCCCGAGCGCATCGCGCCCGAATGGTGGCTGGACGACCCGGCCTGGCGGTCGGGCGCGCGGGATTACTGGCGGTTCGAGACCGACCGCGGCGAGAGGCTGTGGCTGTTCTACGCGCACGGCGCGACCCTGTCGCCGGGATGGTTCTGCCACGGCGCCTTTGCCTGAGCGCGCACACGGCAAGCGCGCGCAACCCGCCGATGTCGCGTCGATACTGCACGAACAAGCCCACGCCTGCCCGGCTCTTCCCTCGGGTCAGCCCAGACCGGCCGGGTCACCCGACGCAATCAACCCCCTCCCCTCGGCGATAACCGGCGAAATCGTTGATTGCGCGAACGAAAAAGGGGCACGGACCGATCGGTCCATGCCCCTTCGAATTGCAGAGTCAGGCCGGGCGGTCAGGCCGCCAGCGCGCCCTTCGCCTGGTCGACGATCGCGTTGAACGCGTCGGGCTCGTGCACGGCGAGGTCGGCCAGCACCTTGCGGTCCACTTCAATCCCGGCCAGCGACAGGCCGTTGATGAAGCGCGAATAGGTCAGGCTTTCGTCATGCGCGCGCACGGCGGCGTTGATACGCTGGATCCACAGGGCGCGGAAATTGCGCTTGCGGTTCTTGCGGTCGCGCGTGGCGTACTGGTTGGCCTTGTCGACGGCTTGGGCCGCGACCCGGAAGGTGTTCTTGCGACGGCCGTAATAGCCTTTCGCCGCCTTGATGACCTTCTTGTGCCGTGCGTGGGTGACGGTTCCGCCTTTGGTTCGGGACATCTGTTATCCTCCTTCTCAGCGGTCGTAGGGCATGAAGCCCTTGATGATCTTGGCGTCGGGTTCGCTGAGCACAGTGCTCCCGCGGGCGTCGCGAATGAATTTCTTGGTGCGCTTGATCATGCCGTGGCGCTTGCCCGCCTGGCCGGCGATGACCTTGCCGGTCGCGCTCACCTTGAAGCGCTTCTTGGCGCTCGACTTGGTCTTCATCTTGGGCATTTCGGTCTCCTTCTTCTCGACCCACTCGCGCGACTCGGCATGCCACTTCGGCCGGCCGCGCGGATCAGAGGCGCCGTATAGGGGCATGCGGCGCGCTTGGCAAGCGGGGCGGGCGGTGTGCACCGCCCCTTTTTCCGGTCAACCCGGATCGGTGCGATAGATCAGCCGCTCGTCGCAGGGCGCGACGCGCAGGATGTTCGTGGTGCCCGCGGTGTTGAACGGCACGCCGGCAGTGACGACGATCTGGTCGTGTTCCTCGGCATAGCCCAGGGCGCGCGCCGCCCGCGCGGCATTGACCACCGCCTGCTTGAAGCGCTCGAGCTCGCCGGTCATGACGCATTGCGTGCCCCAAGTCAGCGACAGCCGCCGTGCGGTGCCGCGCAGGCTGGTCATCGCAATGATCGGCACCCAGGGACGCTCGCGCGCGACCAGCGACGCGGTGACCCCCGACGAGGTGAAACAGCAGATTGCCTTGATGTCCGTCGCCTCGGCGATCTGGCGCGCGGCGGCGACGATGCCGTCGGCCACCGATTCCCGCTTGGCCATGCGGCTGGCCTCGATCACCTCGATGTAGGTCTGGTCGCTTTCGACCTCTCGCGCGACGTTGTCCATCGTCGCCACGGCCTCGATCGGGTACTTGCCGGCCGCGGATTCCGCCGACAGCATGATCGCGTCGGTGCCCTCGTAGATCGCGGTGGCGACGTCACTGACCTCGGCCCGGGTGGGCATCGGGCTTTCGATCATCGATTCCAGCATCTGCGTCGCCACGATCACAGGCTTGGCCGCGGCGCGGCACTTGCGCACCAGGCGCTTCTGGATCGGCGGCACGTTCTGCACCGGCAGCTCGACGCCCAGGTCGCCGCGCGCCACCATGATCCCGTCGGACACGGCCAGGATCTCGTCGAAGGCCTTGACCGCGGCGGGCTTCTCGATCTTCGACAGGATCGCCGCGCGGCCGCCGCAGAGCTTGCGCGCCTCCTCGACGTCGGCGGCGCGCTGCACGAAGGACAGCGCCAGCCAGTCGACGCCCAGTTCGGCGACAAATTCCAGGTCCTTGCGGTCCTTCTCGGACAGGGCCGCCAGCGGCAGCACCACGTCGGGCACGTTCACGCCCTTGCGGTTCGAGATCGTGCCGCCCGCCACCACGGTGCAGTTGGCGTGATCCTCGGCGCATTCCTCGACCCGCAGGCGCAGCTTGCCGTCGTTGATCAGCAGCGTGGCGCCGGGTTCGAGCGCGGCGAAGATCTCGGGGTGCGGCAGGCAGACGCGGTCCTGCGTGCCGGGCGTGGTGTCGAGATCCAGCCGGAAGGACGCGCCCCATTCCAGCTCTTCCGAGCCGTTGGCGAACTCGCCAACCCGCAGCTTCGGCCCCTGCAGGTCGGCGAGGATCGCGATCGGACTGTCCAGGTCCTTCTCGACCTGCCGGATGATCGCGTGGCGTTCGGCGATGTCCGCGTGCGAGCCGTGGCTCATGTTGAGGCGGAAGACGTCGGCGCCGGTCTCGTGCAACTGGCGGATCATCTCGTAAGTCGACGACGCCGGCCCCAGCGTGGCGACGATCTTCACTCTTCGGCTGCGTTTCATGTCGCTGTCTCCTTGCCCGGCACCCCGAACGATCCTGTTGCCCCACGCCGCGGCGCATCGTCCCGGCGCGGCGGTTGCGCGACGCCACCGGTCGCCCGGGATGTTCGCTTCGCCGCCATTTTCATTCGTTTCGCCCCGGTTTCAATCGCCCAGGGCGCTCAATCTTTCAGCGTTATCGCTAACGCGCGTCGCGCCTCCGGTAGCACGCTAGCGGGGCGGGCCGCAATTCCCTTTGCCGGCGCGGCCACCCGGGACGCCTTGGCACGGCTGGCGACGCCGTGACATAACCCCCATATCACACAGGAAGCGACGCGCGACAGGGTTCCGGGCCCGACGACCTTGCCGCTCGCATACCCATCGACATCCGAAGGAGAGACAAATGGACGACGCCACCCGCACCGAACTCGAGGCCGCCGCCTTCCGCCGCCTGCGCCAGCACCTGATGCAGGACCGGCCGGACGTGCAGAACATCGACCTGATGAACATGGCCGGCTTCTGCCGCAACTGCCTGTCGCGCTGGTACCAGGAGGCCGCGGCCGAACGCGGCATCGAGATGGGCAAGGAAGATGCGCGCGAGATCTTCTACGGCATGCCCTACGACCAGTGGAAGGCGCAAAGCCAGACCGACGCGTCCCCGGACCAGCAGGCCGCGTTCGAGAAATCCTTCAAGGAAAACGTGACCGACAAGGGCTGAACGCACGCGGCGACCGACCCGCCGCGTCTTCTTCTCTCTGGAAATATCCCGGGGGTGAATTGGCCGCAGGCCAAGAGGGGGCAGCGCCCCCTCCTTCTTTCCCGGACCGGCCTCAGAGCTCGGCCAGCAGCGCCTCTCCGGCGGTCGCCTCGCAGGTGCCGGGGCTGTCCTCGACGTGCAGCACCTTGACCACGTTGTCCTCGACCAGCATCGCGTAGCGCTTGGACCGCGCGATCAGGCCGGCCGGCGGGGCGGTGAAATCCATGCCGATCGCCGTGGTGAAGGCCGATTCCGCGTCGCCCAGGATCGTGATGCCGGCATCATGCGCGCCCGTCTCCTCGCCCCAGGCGTTCAGCACGAAGGGGTCGTTGACCGAGATGCACACGATCTCGTCCACGCCCTTCTCGTCGAACTGCGCCTTGGTTCGGATGAAGCTGGGCAGGTGCGCCATGGTGCAGGTGGGCGTGTAGGCGCCCGGCACGGCGAAGATTGCCACCTTGCGGCCCTTGGTGATCTTGGCCAGATCGACCTGTTCGGGGCCGTCGGGTCCCATTTTCGTCAGCGTCGCGCCGGGAAGGGCGTCACCCGCGGAAATGCTCATGTCCTGTCTCTCTCGTTTGCACTTGTTGTGCGGCGAATTATAGGGTGCGGCGACAAAAGGAAAACCGGAAGGCGGACGATGGCGGACGTGGTGATCGTTGGGGGCGGACAGGCGGCGGCATCGGCGGTGGCGCGGCTGCGCGCCAAGGGCTTCGACGGCTCAATCACCCTGATCGGGGACGAGCCGGTGCCCCCCTACCAGCGCCCGCCCCTGTCCAAGGCCTACCTGCTGGGCGACATGGCGCTGGACCGCCTGTTCCTGCGCCCCGAGGCCTTCTACCGCGACAACGCCGTGCACCTGATGCTGGGCGAGCCCGTCACAGCGATCGACACCGACGCCCGCACCGTGAGCGTCGGCGACGAGGCCATCCCCTACGGCGACCTGATCCTGTGCACCGGCTCGGCGCCCCGCCGGCTTCCGGCACGGATCGGCGGCGAGCTGGACGGCGTGCACGTGGTGCGCACGCTGGCCGACGTGGATGCCATGGCGCCGCGCTTCGCGGAAGGTGCGCGGGTGCTGATCGTCGGCGGCGGCTATATCGGGCTCGAGGCGGCGGCGGTCGCCGCGACGCTTGGCCTCGACGTGACGCTGGTCGAGGCGGCCGATCGCATCCTGTCCCGCGTCGCGGCCCCCGAGACCGCCGACTGGTTCCGCGCGCTGCACGAGACCCACGGCGTTACGATCCTCGAAGGCACCGGGCTGGACCGCCTGACCGGCGACGGCCACGTCTCGGGCGCGGTCTTGTCGGACGGGCGCGAGATCGCGGTCGACTTCGTGGTGGTCGGCGTCGGCATCGCGCCCTGTACCACACTCGCCGAGGCCGCCGGCCTGCGGATCGACAACGGCATCGCGGTCGACGCGCACGGCCGCACGTCCGACCCGCATGTCTGGGCGGCCGGCGATTGCGCATCCTTCCCCGGCGCGGGCGGCGCGATGCGTCTGGAATCGGTCGGCAACGCCATCGACATGGGCGAACTGGTGGCCGACAACCTCATGGGGGCCGAGCGGGACTACGCCGCGGCACCGTGGTTCTGGTCGGACCAGTACGACGTCAAGCTGCAGATCGCCGGCCTCAGCGCCGGCTACGACCGGGTGGTGGTGCGCGACGGCGCGGGCCGGTCGCACTGGTACTACGCCGGTGACAGCCTGCTTGCGATCGACGCGATGAACGACAGCCGCGCCTACATGGTCGGCAAGCGTCTGATCGAGGCCGGCAAGGCGCCCGACCCCGCCGCGATTGCCGATCCGGAAACCGACCTCAAGGCCCTGCTGAAGGCATGAGGATCGTCGGCGGCACGCACCGGGGCCGCAAGCTCGCCGCGCTTGGCAAGGGCGACGCCGGCGCGCACCTGCGCCCCACCACCGACCGCGTGCGCGAGGCGCTTTTCAACGTCCTGCAGGGCGGCCGCTTCGGCGAGCCGATCACCGGCGCGCGCGTGCTTGACCTGTTCGCGGGCACCGGCGCGCTGGGGCTGGAAGCACTGTCGCGGGGTGCCGCACATGTCACCTTCGTCGACGACGGACGCGTGGCGGGGCGCCTGCTGCGCGAGAACATCGCCGCCCTGGACGCCGCCGCCCAGACCCGGCTGATCGCGCACGATGCCGCGCGCCTGCCCGCGGCGGATGCCCCGTGCGACCTGATCTTTCTCGACCCGCCCTACGGCAAGGCCTTGGGCGCGGCCGCGCTGACCGCCGCGCGCGCGGGCGGCTGGATCGCGCAAGGGGCGCTCGTCGTGTGGGAGGAAGCGGCGGCGCAGGTCGCGCCCGAGGGGTTCGGGACGCTCGAATCCCGCCGCTACGGCGACACGACCGTCACGCTGTTGCGCGCGGACTGATCCGTCGCCCGCGCCAGGATGCGCGCGCCCGAAGATTCCGCGTGGCGCTTGGCGTCCCGGCTGGTACGATCCTATGCGAATACGTGAATTCAGGGAGGATGCCGTGATTTACCGACCGACCCGCCGCGACCTGCTGTCGATGGCCGCCGCCATGCCCGCGCTGACCCTGCCCGTGGCCGGGCGCGCGCAACTGCTGGGCGCGCCGCCCGCCGGCAACCCCGCGCATTTCAGCTTCAGCCTGGGCGACGCCACACTGACCGTGATCTCGGACGGACACCTGGAACTGGCCGCCTCGGGGCTGGGCGTCAACGCCGACCCCGAAACGGTCGAGGCCTTCCTGCGCGACTACGCCCTGTCGACCGAGCAGAACTACTCGCACACCAACCACCTGCTGATCGAACGCGGCGACGCGAAGGTGCTGATCGACGTCGGGTCGGGCGACCGCTTCCTGCCGACGGCGGGCCGGCTGTGGGACAACATGGACGCTGCGGGCATCGACCGCGACAGCATCACGCACGTGGTCATCACCCACGCGCATCCCGACCACATCTGGGGCGTGCGTGACGGCTTCGACGAGGCGATCGTGCCCGGCGCTCGGTACTTCATCGGCCGGGACGAGCACGATTTCTGGATGCAGGACGGGCTGGTCGACCAGGTGCCGGCCGAGATGCAGCAATTCGTCCTCGGGGCGCAGAATTCGATCGAGGTGGACGGCGCCGACTGGACGCTGCTCGAGGACGACCAGGAGATAGCACCAGGCGTCCGCGTCATCAGCACCCCGGGCCACACGCCGGGGCACATGTCGGTGCTGATCGACACCGGCGACCGCCCGCTGCTGGCGCTCGGCGACGCAATGAGCCACGTCTGGACCAACTTCGTGCACCCCGAGTGGTACAACGAGTTCGACATGGACGGCGAGCAGACGGTCGCCACGCGCCGCCGGCTGCTGGACATGGCCGCGACCGAGGAGATGGCCGTGCTGGGCTACCACTTCCCCTTCCCCGGCGTGGGCCACGTCAAGCCCGAGGGCGACGCCTACCGCTTCATCCCTGCGCTCTGGCGCTGGTAGGTCGCCGCGCGCAGGTTCTCGGCCCGGATGCTGGCCAGCAGGTGAAGCAGCGCCGCGAAGGCGGCGCAGCCCGCCGCGGCACCCAGCGCGTCCAGGCCGAACCGCGTCAGCACCGCGCCCGCGAAGGCCGAGCCGCCTGCGATGCCGATGAAGATCGCCGACGAGTTCAGCGCCAGGATCACGCTGGTGCGCGCCGGGTCGATGCCGATCAGCCGCACCTGCTGCGACGCGATGAAGCTCCACCCGGTCATCGCCCACACGAAGACGAACGGGAAGAACACCGCCGCCGGAAGCGGCAGGCCCGACAGCCACGGCAGGATCAGGATCTGGCCCAGGCACAGCGCCACCGAGGTCGGCTTCGGCCCCAGCCTGTCGGCCAGCAGCCCGCCGAGCAGGTTGCCCGTGACCGAGCCCAGTCCGAACAGCGTCAGCGTCAGCGAGACCGCCCCGGTGCCGAAGCCCATCCGCTCGGTCAGCAGGGTGGGCAGGTGCGTGAAGGCGACGTAGATCGTGCCGAGATAGGCCGAGGTGAACAGCACCGCGCCCATGGTCACGCCGTCGCGCAGCGTGGCGCCCAGGTCCGGCAGCGAGACGGGGCGCACGCGCAACCCGCGCGGCACCCGAGTCGCCACCAGCCACAGGCACGGCACCGTCAACGCCGCGCCGAGGGCGAACACAGCGTGCCATCCGAACTGCGCCGAGATCCAGGCCCCGGCGGGCAGACCGGCGACCTGCGCCGCCGTCAGGCCGAACATCGTGAAGGCCAGCGCCCGGCCGCGCCGCGCCTGCGGGCTGATCGCCGCGGCGACCGCCGTGCTGACCGGGGTGACCAGCGCGGCCCCCGCCGCAGCCAGGGCCCGCACGCCGAACAGACCGCCGAGGTTCGGCATCACGGCGGCCAGCGCGCTGGCCACGCCGAAGATCGCAAGGCCGGCCAGCAGCACTCGCCGCCGGCCCACATGGCCGGTCAGCGACACCAGAACGGGCGAGCCCACGGCGTAGGCCAGCGCGTAGATCGTCAGCAGCCCGCCGGTCGCGGTGACCGGCACGTCCAGCGCGGCCGCCAGGTTCGGGATCAGACCGACGACGGTGAAGACGCCGATGCCGATGGTGAAGTTGCACGCCGACAGGATGGCGACGACGGCCATCCACGACGGTGCGGGCGCGGCGTCCTCGGCCGCGCTCATGCGCGTGCCGCCGGGTCCGGCGCGGCGCGCATCAGTAGGTCGGGTGGAATCGGCCCGCGGGCGACAGGGTGAAGATTTCGGCCCCGGCCGCGGTCACGCCGACCGAATGCTCGAACTGCGCCGACAGCGACTTGTCGCGCGTCACGGCGGTCCATTCGTCGGCAAGCACCTTGGTCTCGGGGCGGCCGAGGTTCACCATCGGCTCGATCGTGAAGAACATGCCTTCTTCCAGCACCGGACCGGTGCCGGGGCGGCCGTAATGCAGCACGTTGGGCGGCGCGTGGAACACGCGGCCCAGCCCGTGGCCGCAGAAATCGCGCACCACCGACATGCGCTGCGCCTCGACGAAGCTCTGGATCGCGTAGCCGATGTCGCCGAAGGTCGCGCCGGGGCGGACGGCGTCGATGCCGTGCATCAGCGCGTCGTGGGTGACGTCCATCAGCCGCTCGGCCTTGCGGGGCAGCTTGCCGGCGACGAACATGCGGCTGGTATCGCCGAACCAGCCGTCGACGATCACCGTGACGTCGATGTTGAGGATGTCGCCGTCCTTCAGCTTCTTGTCGCCGGGAATGCCGTGGCAGACCACGTGGTTCACGCTGATGCAGCTGGCGTGCTGGTAGCCCTTGTAGCCGATCGTGGCCGAGGTCGCGCCCGCCTGCTCCACCCGGTTGCGGATGAAGTCGTCGAGCGCGCCGGTGGTCTGGCCCACCTCGACCAGCTCGGCCACCTCGTCGAGGATGCGCGCGGCCAGTTCGCCCGCGCGGTGCATCCCGGCGAAGTCGTCCTTCTGGTAAATGCGGATGCCGTCCCGGGTGAGACGGCCACCGGTATCATGGTTCACGGCATGCTTTCCCTTGCGTTTGCATCATATTTAATGCCTTCGGCCGCGGTTTGCCAGTGCGGCGGCGCAGCATGGCCGCGGCCTCATGACACAAGCGGCAGCGGCGAAGACAGCGCGATGCCCTCGGGGCCCGGCGCGCAGCCCAGCGCCAGCGCCTCGACCCCCGCGGCGCGGGCGGCGCCAAAGGCCGCGGCATAGGCCGGGTCGAGATCGGCCGCCAGCGCCATCCGGTCGGCATCGTCGCGCTGCACGAGGTACAGCATCACCGCGCGGTGCCCCTGTCCGACCATCCGCGCCAGGGCGCCCAGGTGGCGCGTGCCCCGCGCGGTGACGCAGTCGGGAAACTCGGCCAATCCCGGCGCGCGCGACAGGGTCACCGACTTGACCTCGACATAGGCGTCGCGGCGGCCCTCGGCCGACAGCAGGAAATCGACGCGGCTGCCCTCGTCGTAGCGGACCTCGGGCCGGAGCGTGTCGTAGCCCTCTAGGCCCGGCACCGCGCCCGCCTGAAGCGCCGGGCGCAGGATGCGGTTCGCCGCGCCGGTGTCGACGCCCACCAATGCGCCCCGCGCGTCCTCGACCAGCCGCCAGGCGAAGCGCAGCTTCTTCTTCGGATCGTCGTTCGGCTCCAGCCAGATCGTCATGCCCGGATCGGCCAGGCCCAGCATCGAACCGGGATTGGCCACGTGCGCCGTGATCTCGCGCCCGTCGCGAAGCCGGCAATCGGCCAGGAAGCGCTTGTACCGGCGCAGCAGGGTGGCCCGGATCAGCGGGGTTTGAAAGCGCATGGCGCGCGGCCTATACCGAAGGCCGAAAGCCCGCAAGGAGCGACCCATGCCCAACCCCACCGCCGCCATGCTGGTGATCGGAGACGAGATCCTGTCCGGGCGCACCCGCGACGCCAACATGCACTTCCTGGCGCAGGAATTCACCCGCCACGGCATCGACCTGCGCGAGGTGCGCGTGGTCGCCGACGATCCGGATGCCATCGTGGCGGCGCTGAACGCCTTGCGCGCAGCCCACGACACGGTCGTGACCTCGGGCGGCATCGGGCCCACGCACGACGACATCACCGCCGATTGCGTCGCGTGCGCCTTCGGCGTCGGCATCGACGTGCGCGACGACGCCCGCGCGATCCTGCAGGCGCATTACGACCGGCAAGGCAGCACGATGAACGCGGCGCGGCTGCGCATGGCGCGCATCCCCGACGGGGCGACGCTGATCGAGAACCCGGTCTCGGCCGCGCCCGGCTTCACCATCGGCAACGTGCATGTCATGGCGGGCGTGCCGTCGGTGTTCCAGGCGATGGTGGCCAGCGTGCTGCCGACCCTGACGGGGGGCGAACCACTTCTGTCCCAGACGCTGCGCATCGACCGGGGCGAGGGCGACATCGCCGGTCCGCTGGGCGAGCTTGCGGCCGAGTTCGACGATTTGCAGTTCGGCTCGTACCCGTTCCAGAAGAACGGCGCGTTCGGGGCCAACGTGGTGGTGCGCGGCACCGACGGGGCGCGGATCGACGCCGCGATGACGCGGCTGTCGCGGCTGATGCAGGAATGACACCCGGCCCCGACCGGCTGTTCGGCGCGATCCACGCGACATGGCCCGCGGCGCGGATATGGCCCGTGGCGGGCTTCACGCTGCGCGACGGCGCGGGCGGCGGCAAGCGCGTCTCCGCCGCCACGTGGGACGGGGACGGGGACGCACTGGAGGCGCGGATCGACTCGGCCGAGGCGGCGATGCGCGAGGCCGGGCAGGCCCCGCTGTTCATGGTCCCTGCGGACGCGGACGCGCTCGACGCCGCGCTGGCCACGCGCGGCTACACGGTCGCCGATCCGACGGTGCTGTGGCTGTGCCCGGTCGACCGGCTGACCAACCGCGCGGTGCCGCGCCTCACCGCCTTCTGCGTGGGGGAGCCGCTGGCGGTGATGCGCGAGATCTGGGAAGCCGGCGGGATCGGCCCCGCCCGCGTGCAGGTGATGGAGCGTGCTGGCGGCCCCAAGACAGGCCTCTTCGGGCGGACGATGGACCAGCCCGCCGGCGCCGGTTTCTGCGCGGTGCACGACCGTATCGCCATGGTCCACGCTCTGGAAATCGCCGCCGCTTTCCGGCGGCAGGGTCTGGGCGCCTGGATGATGCGGCAGGCGGCGTTCTGGGCACGCGAGCAGGGTGCCGAATGGATGGCCGTGCTGTGCACCGAGGCCAATTCCGGCGCCAACGCGCTTTATGATCGGTTGCGGATGCAGCGCGCGGGCGGCTACCACTACCGTATGGCGCCCGAGGCGCGGTAGGACGCCCACCCGGGCGTTGATCCAGATGCCCGCACGGGCGTCGGCAAGACGCGCGGCCGAGTGCTCCGCGCCCGAGGAGGATGCATGAGCGACGACAAGCCCACCGCGCTCGACCTGCCCATGGTCGACCCGCTGCCCGAACGGACGCAGAAATACTTCGACGTCTGCCAGGAGAAGCTGGGCCTCGTGCCCAACGTGCTGAAGGCCTACGCCCACGACATCGACAAGCTCGACGCCTTCGCCGGGATCTACAACCAGCTGATGCTGGCCGACAGCGGGCTGAGCAAGCTCGAGCGCGAGATGATCGCCGTGGTCGTGTCGGCGGTGAACCGGTGCTTCTACTGCCTGACCGCGCACGGCCAGGCGGTGCGCGCGCTCTCGGGCGACCCGAAGCTGGGCGAGATGCTGGTGATGAACTGGCGCGTCGCGGACCTCGACCACCGGCAGCGCGCGATGCTGTCCTTCGCCGAGAAGATGACGCTGAACTCGTCCCAGATCGCCGAATACGACCGCGAGGCGCTGCGCGACGCGGGCTTTTCGGACGCCGACATCTGGGACATCGCCAACGTCGCGGGCTTCTTCAACATGACCAACCGGGTCGCAAGCGCCACAGACATGCGTCCCAATGACGCCTATCACGGGCTTGATCGCTAGGGGCTGGGCGGTCGCGCTGGCCGTGGCCCTGGCGGGTGGGGCACAGGCGCAAAGCCTGCCGCTGCCGCGCGGGGCCAGCCTGACGCACACGCAGGTGTTCGAGGAAGGCCGCTATGCCCTGCCGTCGGGCCCGTGGGAGGCCGGAGAGGGCGTGCCCGTCACCGTGATCGAGGGCGCGGTCGAGGAGAGCGCCTGGCGCGTGCCGCCGGGGCTGACGCCGCAGCAGATCATCCGCCCCATCCGCGAGGCGCTGCGCGAGGCCGGCTGGACCATCGTGCTGGATTGCGGCGCCGAGCAATGCGGCGGCTTCGACTTCCGCTTCGGCACGCGGGTGATCGCGGCGCCGGCGATGTTCGTGGACCTGCGCGAATATCGCGCGGTCTCCGCGATCGCGCCGGACGGCTCGGGTGTCTCGGCGATCGCCAGCACCGATCCCGGCGCCGGTTACCTTCAGATCATCCGCGCCGACACCACCGAGCGCACCCCGGCGCCCGAGGTCGAGGCCGGGCCCGTCGCGGAGGACCCCGCCGGCCTGATCGCGCGGCTCGAGCGTGACGGCCGCGCCACGCTGCGCGACCTGGATTTCGCCACCGGCGACGCCGGCCTGGGCGATGGCGCGGTCGAGTCTCTCGACCTGCTGGCGGATTACCTCGGCGACCACCCCGACCGGCGGGTGCTGTTCGTCGGGCACACCGACGCCACCGGCTCGCTCGAGGCGAACCGCGCGTTGTCGCGGCAGCGCGCCCAGGCGGCGGTTGACTACATGCGCGCGCGCCACGATCTGGGGCCGGCGCGGGTCTCGGCCGAGGGCGCGGGCTACCTTGCGCCGGTCGCGTCCAACCTGACCGAGTCCGGACGGCGCGCCAACAGGCGGGTCGACGCGGTGCTGCTGCCGGTCGAGTGACCTACCAGACCTGCGGGCCCTTCTCGGCGAAGGCGTGCACGAGGAAATCGATGAAGGCGCGCACCTTGGGCTGGGTGAACCGGCCCGGCGGGTAGACCGCGTAGATGCCCTGCGTCTCGACCGGCAGGTCGGGCATCGCGTCCTCGACCAGCCCCTTCCGCATCGCGTCATGGTACAGGTAGGACGGAAGATACGCGATCCCCAGCCCGGCGATGCAGGCGTTCAGAAGCGACTGCCCGTCGTTGACCGACAGCCATCCCGCGGTGCGCACCTGGCGCTTCTCGCCCGAGGGTGCCGTGACCTTCCAGACATTGCCCGAGGACTGGTTGGAATAGTGCAGCAGCTTGTGCGCGTTCAGGTCGTCGATCCGCGCCGGGCGGCCGAACTTCTCGAAATAGCGCGGTGCGGCGATCATCCGCTTCGTCGTCTCGGTCAGCTTGCGGGCGCGCAGGGTGCTGTCGTCCAGATCGCCGATCCGGATCGCCATGTCGAAGCCTTCGCTGATCAACTCGACGTAGCGGTTGTTCAGGACCATGTTCACGGTGATGTCGGGGAATTCCGACAGGAAGTCGCCCAGCACCGGCGACAGGTGGTTCACGCCGAAATCGGTGGCCACGCTGATGCGCAGCAGCCCCGAGGGCGCCGACTGCATCGAGGTGACCAGCGCGTCGGCCTCGCCCGCGTCGTTGAGCACCCGGCGCGCACGGTCGTAATAGGCCAGACCGATCTCGGTCGGGCTGACGCGGCGCGTGGTGCGGTTCAGCAGCCGCGCGCCCAGCCGCGCCTCGAGGCTCGAGACGTGCTTGGACACCGCGGATTTCGAGATGCCCAGCTTTTTCGCCGCGTCGGTAAAGCCGCCCTGATCGACCACCGTCGCGAAAGCCTCCATCTCGGTCAGGCGATCCATGCCCGTCTCCCGTCTGCGTCCCGATGCGCCTGGTATCCGGTTCAAATCGGGCTGAACCGTGGCGCCGCGCAGACAATTGCGGGGTGATTGCGGGCGCTGTCGGTGCAGGAGAAACAGCCGGCGCAGACGAAAAACCCCGCACGGGCGAACCGCGCGGGGTCTTCGGATCGGTCGGGGCGCGTTGCCCCGACGGCCAGGGCTTAGGCGGCCTTGCGCGCGTGGTGGCCGCTCTCGATCTCCTCGACGATCTTGTTGCAGAACGCCTTCAGATCGCCCGGGTTGCGCGAGGTGATCAGGCCGTTGTCGGCGACGACCTCGGCATCCATCCAGCGGCCGCCCGCGTTGACGACGTCGGTCTTGATCGAGTGGTAGGACGTCAGCTCGCGGCTGGCGACAAGCTCGGCCTCGATCAGCAGCCACGGCGCGTGGCAGATCGCGGCGATGATCTTGTCCTGCTTGGCGAAGGCCTTGATCGCGGCGATCGCCGGCGCGTGAACGCGCAGCAGGTCGGGGTTGATCTGGCCGCCGGGCAGGACAAGCGCGTCGTAGCGGTTCGGATCGACGTCCTCGATTTTCAGATCCGCCTCGGCCTCGCGGCCCCAGTCGGTCTCGTCCCAGCCCTTGATCGCCTTGCCGTCGGTGGTGGCGATCTCGACGGTCGCGCCCTGTTCGCGCAGCGTGTCGCGCGGCACTTCAAGCTCGGACTGCTCGAAGCCGTTGGTGGCGATGATCAGGATGCGTGCGTCTGCGATGGCGGTCATGGGAAACCTCCTTTGCGTGTGTGGTGCAGCGTGTCGCTGCATTCACCCCGCCAACCGGACCCCCGCGGGCCGGGTTCCACGCGCGTCATCGCATCCGCGTGAGTGTGCCCGTCAGAGCGTCGCGGCCAGCCGGACGCCCTGGTCGATCGCGCGCTTGGCGTCGAGCTCCGCCGCCACGTCCGCCCCGCCGATCACGTGGCAATCGCGGCCCGCCGCCCGCAGCGCATCGGCCAGGTCGCGGGCGCTTTCCTGCCCGGCGCACAGCACCACCGTGTCGCAGGCGATCAGCTCGGGCGCTCCGTCGACCGTGACGTGCAGCCCCGCGTCGTCGATGCGGTCGTAGGTGACGCCGCTGCGCATCGTCACGCCGCGCATCTTGAGGCTGGCGCGGTGGATCCAGCCGGTGGTCTTGCCCAGCCGGCGGCCGGGCTTCTCCGCCTTGCGCTGCAGCAGCACGACCTCGCGCGCCGGACGGTCCGGCCGCGGCCCCTCGGGCGCGAGGCCCGAGCGCGTCTCGGGGTCGGTGACGCCCCATTCGCGCATCCAGTCGGGCAGGCTTTCGGTCGGGCTTTCGTCGGTCACGAGGAACTCGGACACGTCGAAGCCGATGCCGCCGGCGCCGACGACCGCCACGCGCCGGCCGGGCGTCACGCGACCGCGCAGCACGTCGGCGTAGCCGGCCACCATGGGATGGTCCTGGCCGGGGATCTGCGGGTCGCGCGGCGTCACGCCGGTGGCGACGATGACCGCCTCGAACTCCGCGAGGTCGTCCGCACCGACCCACGCGCCCAGCCGCCGCGTCACGCCGACCTCGTCCAGCGTGGCGTCGAACCACGCGACGAGGCCGTGGAATTCTTCCTTGCCCGGGACGGCGCGGGCCATGTTCAGCTGTCCGCCGATGCAGTCCTCGGCGTCGAACAGCGTCACCGCGTGGCCGCGCTGCGCCGCGGTGATCGCAGCGGACATGCCCGCCGGTCCTGCGCCCACGACGGCGACGCGCTTGGGCTCGGCCGCCGGTTCGATCACGATCTCGGTCTCGAACGCCGCGCGCGGGTTCACGAGGCACGACGAGACCTTGCCCTGGAACGTGTGGTCCAGGCACGCCTGGTTGCAGGCGATGCACGGCGCGATCAGGTGCGCCCGCCCCTCGGCCGCCTTCTTCACGAAAGCCTCGTCCGCCAGCCAGGGCCGCGCCATGCTGACCATGTCGGCGCAGCCGTCCGCCAGCACCTGCTCGGCCACCTCGGGCGTGTTGATCCGGTTCGACGCGATCAGCGGCACGCCGACCTGGCCCATCAGCTTTCGCGTCACCCAGGCGAAGGCCGCGCGCGGCACGGACGTGGCGATGGTCGGCACCCGGCTTTCGTGCCAGCCGATCCCGGTGTTGATGATCGTGGCGCCCGCCGCCTCGACCGCCTGAGCCAGCTCGACCACCTCGTCATGTGTCGAGCCGTCGGGCACGAGGTCGATCATCGACAGGCGGAAGATCACGATGAAATCGTCGCCCACGGCGGCGCGGACGCGGCGCATGACCTCGACCGGCAGGCGCATCCGGTTCTCGTAGGACCCACCCCAGCGGTCGGTGCGCTTGTTCGTGTGGGTCACCAGGAACTGGTTGAGGAAATAGCCCTCGGACCCCATGACCTCGACCCCGTCGTAGCCGGCCTCGCGTGCGCGCACCGCCGCGGTGGCGATGTCCGCGATCTGCTTCTCGATCCCCGCCTCGTCCAGCTCCTTCGGCGGAAACGGCGCGATCGGCGCCTTGATGGCCGAGGGCGCGACGCAGTTCGGCCCGTAGGCGTAGCGCCCGGCATGCAGGATCTGCATCGCGATCCGGCCGCCCGCGTCGTGCACCCGGTCCGTCACCACCCGGTGGTTGGCGATGTCCTGCGGCGTGAACAGCCCCGCCGCGCCCGGAAACACGCCGCCCTCGACGTTGGGTGCCATGCCGCCGGTGACCATCAGCCCCGCGCCGCCGCGCGCACGGGCGGCGTAGAACTCGGCCACGCGGTTCCAGTCGCCCTTCTCCTCGAGGTTGGTGTGCATCGACCCCATCAGTACGCGGTTCGGCAGCGTCACGAAGCCGAGGTCGAGCGGGGCGAGCATGTGCGGATAGGCGGTCATCGCGGGGCCTTTCGGTTTTGCGGGAGCCTCACATGATCCCGCGCGCGCTGTCACGCGCCACGTGACGTCAGAGCGGACCGCGGATGGAACATGGCCCCTGCCGCAAACCTTCCCCGGGTGACGGAGGTGCCATGACCGGCTTCTGGGCGATCTCGACGGCGGGGTTCCTGGCCACCGCGATGACCTACGGTCCGGCCCGCATGGGCTTCGGCCTGTTCCTGGGCGAATTCCGGTCCGATTTCTCGCTGTCGACCGGCATGGCGGGCCTGATCTCGACCCTGGGCTTTTCCGGATTCCTCGTCGGCCTGCTGGTGGCCTACGCCCTCCTGGCGCGCCGCGGGCCGCGCTGGCCGGTGACGCTGGGGCTCGGTGCCGCGACGGCGGGCTTCGCGCTGGTCGCGCTGGCGCCGAACGCGGCGGTGCTGGCGGCGGGCGTGCTGCTGGCGATGGCCAGCGCGGGGTTCTCGTGGGCACCGTTCAACGACGCCGCGCACCGCGTGATCGCCGATCAGGATCGCCCGCGCGCGCTGTCGCTGGTCAGCACCGGCACCAGCGTCGGCGTCGCCGCGGCCGGTCTGACGGCGCTGGCGCTGCACATGCTCGGGCTGTCGTGGCGCCTCGGCTGGACCGGCTTCGCGCTGGCCGGCGCGCTGGCGACACTAGTCAACGCGCTCGACCTCGGCGGCGAGGCCGCGCGACCCGGCCCGCGTCCGGACCGCTGCTTGGCGGAACTCGTCCATCGCGCCGCCTGGCCGATCTACGGCGTAGCGGCCTCATACGGCACCGTCTCGGCGATCTGGATCTCGTTCGCGGCCGACCGCGTACAGCAGGCGGGCGGTCTGCCCGGCCTCGCGCCTGCGGCCGCACCGGGCGTCGTCTTCCTCGCCTACGGCATTTTCGGCCTGAGCGGGGCGCTCACCGGCTGGCTGCATGACCGGCTCGGCCTGCCGCGGCTGCTCTACACGCTGCAGGCGACCGCGGCGCTTTCGGCGGGTCTGGTGGCCCTCGCCCCGGCCATGTGGAGCGCCGTCCTGCTGTCGGCGGGCCTTCAGGGCGCGCATGTGATGATGACCAGTGCCGCGCTGTCGTTCTGGACCGAACGGCTCTACCCCGACGCGCCGTCGCGTGGCTTCACCGCCGCGTTGCTCGCGGTGGCGGCCGGCAGCGCGCTCGGCCCGGCCGCCGCGGGCTTCCTGTCGCAGGCCGCAGGCGGAGGCGCCATGTTCCTGACAATTGCGGCGCTGCCGGCGATCACGCTTCTGCTTCTGATGCGGGCAACGATCCGCGAACGTCCGGTCGGGGACTGAACGCCTGAAAGGGTCGGCGGGCGGGCGATGCCGCGCAGCGGCGAGAGCCGCCCGCCGGAACCGGTCCTATTCCGCCGCGTCGCGACGCGGCAGCACCCAGTCGGGGCGCGGGAAGTGGCAGGTATAGCCGCCCGGGAACCGCTCCAGGTAATCCTGGTGCTCGGGCTCGGCCTCCCAGAAATCGCCGACCGGCTCGACCTCGGTCACCACCTTGCCCGGCCAGATGCCGGACGCCTCGACATCCGCGATCGTGTCCAGCGCTTCATGCCGCTGGGCATCGTCGACGTAGTAGATCGCGCTGCGATAGCTCATGCCGCGGTCGTTGCCCTGCCGGTTCAGCGTGGTCGGATCGTGGATCTGGAAGAAGAACTCGAGGATCCGCCGGTAGCTGATGCGCGCCGGATCGAACCAGATCTCGATCCCCTCGGCGTGCGTGCCGTGGTCGCGATAGGTCGCGTTCTTCACGTCGCCGCCGGTATAGCCGACGCGGGTCTTCTCGACGCCGTCGAGCTTGCGGATCAGGTCCTGCATGCCCCAGAAGCATCCGCCTGCCAGCACTGCGCGTTCCATGCTCATGCCCGTTCCTCCACTTGATCCAGGTAGTCGCCATAGCCCTCGGCCTCCATGTCGTCGCGATGCACGAAGCGCAGGGACGCCGAGTTGATGCAGTAGCGCAGCCCGCCGCGATCCGGCGGCCCGTCGGGAAAGACGTGGCCCAGGTGGCTGTCGCCATGCGCGCTGCGCACCTCGGTGCGGATCATGCCCAGGCTGCTGTCGCGCAGCTCGGTCACGTGCGCGGGCTCCAGCGGCTTGACGAAGCTCGGCCAGCCGCAGCCGGATTCGTACTTGTCGGCCGACGCGAACAGCGGCTCTCCGGAAACCACGTCGACGTAGATGCCCGGTTCCTTGTTGCTGAGGTATTCACCCGTTCCGGGCCGCTCGGTGCCGTTCTGCTGCGTCACCCGGTACTGTTCGGGCGTCAGCGTGTCGATCACTTCGGCGCGCCGCTCATATCTGGCCATTGCCGTTCTCCTGCATTGTCCTGCCCATTATGTGGGCCGCACACGCGATCGTGCAACGCCCGTCGCGCGTGTGTGAGCGGTGAACCTTTCCCCCACGTCATGCGTTCGGTACCCGTGAAAGACGACAACGACGACGACAATCCGACAAGGAGGACGAAGACAATGTCACGCTTCATGCCCATCGCCCCGACCGCTTCCCGCACCGGCGCCGTTCTCGGCGGCGCGTTCGCGCTTTTCGCGCTGCCCGCGCTGGCACAGGACGACGGCGTCGCCACCTTCGGCTCGTCCGGCAACGCCGCGCAATTTGGCGTCACCACCACGCTGAACGAGACCGAGACCGAGGGCGCGCCGGACGACATGGCGACGCTGATCGCCGATCTCACCGACGGCGGCCTGCCCGAGATCGCCTGGCAGTCCGTGTCCTCGATGACCGACGTCGAGACCGTGATGCTCGACAGCCTGTCCGGCGACGTCGAGGGGCTCGACCCCGCCCTCTCCGATGCCTCGGGCAAGATCGGCCGCATCCGCGCCGGCGTCGAAGCCAGCCCCACCCTGCGCGCCGCCGTGGAAGAGGCCGGCTATACGCCCGGCGACGTGATCGCCGCCTACGGGTCGTCGGCCTCGGAAATCGCGCTCGTGATCGACACGCGCGGCTGATGGGGCTTGCAATCCGCCACTCAGCGGATAATTGAGGAGCCTTGGGCTTTCTCTCCCAAGGCACGACTACCAAAGGGCGTCGGCCGGTCTCCGGCTGGCGCCTTCTTCGTTCCGGCATGCGTCAGGCGCTCAGGTGCCGCGCAGCCGCGCCACCGCCCAGCGCGCGGCGTCGGCGACCGCGGGATCGGGATCCTCGCACAGCGCCTGAACCGCCGGCATCAACCGTGACGTCCCCGAATTGCCGATAGCGTAGCAGACGTTGCGCACGAAGCGGTCGCGCCCGATCCGCTTGATCGGCGAACCCGAGAACCGCGCGCGAAACGCCGCATCGTCCAGCGCCGCCAGTTCCTCGAGCGGCGGCGCCAGAAGGTCAACGCGCGCGTGGTACTTCGCTTCGGCGGCGCGCTCGGCGAACTTGTTCCACGGGCAGACCGCGAGGCAGTCGTCGCAGCCATAGATCCGGTTGCCCAGCGCGGGGCGCAGCGCCTCGTCCACCGGACCCTTGTGCTCGATCGTCAGGTAGGAAATGCAGCGCCGCGCATCCAGCTGGTAGGGCGCGGGAAACGCTTCGGTCGGGCAGATGTCCAGGCACCGCCGACACGATCCGCAGTGATCGACCTGGGGCGCGTCCTTCGGCAGGTCCAGCGTCGTGAACAGGCAGCCCAGGAAGAACCACGACCCCAACTCGCGGCTGACGACGTTCGTGTGCTTGCCCTGCCAGCCCAGCCCCGCCGCCTGCGCCAGCGCCTTCTCGGGGACCGGTGCGGTGTCGACGAAGACCTTGATCTCGCCGCCCGCCTCGTCGATCAGCCAGCGACCCAGCCGTTTCAGCCGCTTCTTGGCCACGTCGTGGTAATCGCGGTTCTGCGCGTAGACGCTGATCGCCGCGCGATCCCGCTGTTCCAGCACCGCCAAGGGGTCGTGATCCGGCCCGTAATTCTCGGACAGCATGACGACCGAGCGCGCCTCGGGCCACAAGGCGGCCGGATCGCCGCGCCAATGCACGCGATCTTCCATCCAGCCCATCTGCCCGTGATACCCGCGGTCGAGATACGCCCGCAGCCGGTCCATCACCTGCGGCACCGCGTCCGGCGCGCAGATCCGGGCGACGGAAAACCCCTCGTTTAGCGCGCGCGCCACGACGCGGCGCTTCAGATCCTCCGGGTCGGCGATACCTGTCTCCTCTGGGCGATGCGCCAAAGGGATGGCGGGCGGGGCGTCGCCGCAGGCGCGCGCCGTCCCGTCATCCTCAGAAATCGAGATCCGCGTAGTGCCGCGGCGGCGGGAAGCCCGGCACCTGGTCGGCCAAGATCGACCGGAAGGCCGGGCGCGACTTGATCTTGGCGTACCAGTCCTTGACCGCCGCGCTGCGGTTCCAGTCCACGTCCGAGATGTAGTCCAGCGCAGACAGGTGCGCGGCCGCGGCGAAATCCGCCAGCGTCATCACGTCGCCCGCCAGCCAGCGGCGGTGGTCCAGCAGCCACGCCATGTAGTCGAGGTGGTACTTGATCGCCTTGGCGCCCGACTTGACGTTGGTCGAATCCGGGAAGCCCTGCTTCATCACCTTCTTGTTGACCCGCTCGTAGAGCAGCTTCGACGTCACCTCGTTGTGGAACTTGTCGTCGAACCAGCCCACCAGGCGGCGCACCTCGTAGCGGGCGTCGGCGGCGCGCGGCATCAGCGGCGGTTCGGGGTACTTCTCCTCGATCCACTCGCAGATCGCCGCGCTCTCGGCCATGACCTTGCCGTCGATCTTGAGCACCGGCACCTTCGCCGCGGGGTTGCGGCGCAGGAAGTCGGCGTCCTTCTCCCAGTACCGTTCCTCGACCAGCTCGCACTGGATCTTCTTCTCGGCCAGCGACAGCCGGACCTTGCGGCAGAAGGGCGACAACGGCACGTGGTAGAGCTTGGCCATGGCAGGTCCGCGGATTGGGGGAAATCGCGCCCGTCTTAGTCCCGAAGGCAGGCGCAGTTCAAGCCGACAGCACTCGGCCCGGGGCGGGGATCGGCGCTACTCCGCCTCGAAGCAGGCGGCGCGGCCGTCGCGGGCGATGACCACCGCGCCGTCGGCGATCTGCGCCGCGCGGCTGCGGGTGGCGGCGGTGGGGTCGGCGGCGCTGCGGGTCTTGGGGCTGGGCAGGATCGCCGCCAGGCGCGCCGCCTCGGCGGGGCTGAGATCGGCCGCGGCCACGCCGAAATAGTGCCGCGCCGCGGCCTCGATGCCGAACACGCCCTCGTCGAACTCGGCCACGTTGAGATAGACCTCGAGGATGCGCCACTTGGGCCAGACCGCCTCGACCACCGGGGTCAGCGCCGCCTCGAACGCCTTGCGGACCCAGGACCGCCCCTGCCAGAGGAAGACGTTCTTCACCACCTGCTGGCTGATGGTCGAGCCGCCCCGCGAGGCACCGTCGGCGATCGCGTCGCGGATCGCGTTCATGTCGAAGCCCCAGTGGGTGCAGAACCCCGCATCCTCGGCCGCCACCGCGCTACGCAGCATGACCGGCGCGATGCGGTCGACCGGGACCCATTCACGCTCGATCCCGCCCAGGCGGCGGGATTCGGAGAGCATGGTGAAGGTCGTGGGCGGGTTGATCACGCGGAAGAGCACGATCAGGACCAGCATTAGCGCCACGAGACCCAGACCCAGCCGCACCAGCCAGCGCCGCAGCCACCGCAGCGGCGCGAAACGGCGCTTTGCCTTGCTCTTTTTCCGTTGCTTCGCCATCGCCGCCGTCTTGCCCGCGCCCCGGGCCAAAGTCCAGATCAGCGGTTGTGTCCGCGCGGGCCAAGGATGAGCTTAAACAGACCTACGAACGCCACCAAAAGAATCTTGCCGACAAGTGCCAGCGTGGGACCGGCCCAAAACGGGAAAACGGGCCATAAAACGGAGAAACCCTTTCCGTGCGTATCTAGCGGCCATTCCTCGAAAAAGACGGCCCACATGAAGCCCCAGGAAAACGCAAGACATGCGGAAATGTGGATAAGGACGCTCGCGCCGACCGGCTGGCAGCGCCCCGGTGAGACCACGGTTTTCCAATAGCCGACAGCGAACACCGCGACGGTCAGCGGAACGATCACGAGTCCCGAGGCCAAGGTCGCCGTGTAGGCGTGCAAGGATCTGAGATCGTGCGCGGCGAGCAATTCGATCCGTTTCGCCGCTTGCGGCAGCACGCGCTCGACAGCCTCCGCCGAGACAAGCGCCCCGTCGGCATTCAAGAATGCTGCGGCATAGCAGATCGCGACGGCGACGCCGAGCCAGACCCAAAAGAACCACGTCCAAAGCCCCCCACCGGCGGCATACTCTTCCGGCGGAATCGGCGCGCGGGCCTGCATCCAGGCCTTCGTTTTCTGCCACGAAGCGCCTTCCATTTACGGCCAGCGTTCCTGGTGGCCGTGCCGAAAACACGCCCAGTCGTCCTTACAAACCGGGAACATTCCGGCCCTCCTGTTCACTCGCTACGCGCGGGTCTTCGAAAGCGGTCCCGGCGCGGCGTCCGATTGCAGAGAGCGTAGGACAGCGACCGTCCGCGCCGAAACGGGAAATCGGCCGCCACGCAACGAAAAAGGCCCGGGGTGTGTCCCCCGGGCCTTTCGCGTCAATTCGACCGGATCACTCCGCCGGCATCGCCAGCTTGTCCTCGATGCCCAGCGGATGCTTGATCTTGTCGAGCATCTCGGTCGGGCAGACCTGCAGGAACTTCGGAAGTTCGAGGTCCCAGTGCTGCAGGATGTCGCGCGCCTTGCGGCTGCCGGTCTCGGCGGCGTGGCGCTCGATCAGGCCGCGCAGCTCGGCTTCCCATTCCGGGGTCTTCACCGGGCAGGTCACGAGGCCTTCCTTGTTCATCAGCACCTCGGCCAGGCCCTCGGGGTCGTAGAGATACGCCATGCCCCCGGTCATGCCGGCGCCGAAGTTGGCGCCGATGCTGCCGAGGATCACCGCGACCCCGCCGGTCATGTACTCGCACCCGTTGGAGCCGCAGCCCTCGACCACGACCTGCGCGCCCGAGTTGCGCACCGCGAAGCGTTCGCCCGCGCGGCCGGCGGCGAACAGCGCGCCGCCCGTCGCACCGTAGAGCACCGTGTTGCCGATGATCGTGTTCTCGGACGCGGTCAGCGGGCTGACCTGCGGCGGACGCACGACGATCAGGCCACCGGACAGGCCCTTGCCGACATAGTCGTTGGCATCGCCCGACACCTCGAGCTTCAGCCCCGGGGCCGCGAAGGCGCCCAGCGACTGGCCGGCGCTGCCCGTCAGCTTGACGTGCAGGTGGTCGTGCTGCAGCGCGTTGCGCATGCCGAACTTGCGCACGATGTGCGAAGACACGCGCGTGCCCACGGTACGGTGCGTGTTCATCACCGCGTAGGACAGCTGCATCTTCTCGCCGTCCTCCAGGAACCGCGCGGCGTCGCGCACGATCTCGGCATCGAGCGTATCCGGCACCTCGTTGCGCGGCTTGTTGCGGTCGTAGACGATGTCCTCGGACCCATCCACGCGGATCAGCAGCGGGTTGAGGTCGAGGTCGTCCAGATGCTCGGACCCGCGGCTGACCTGGCTGAGCAGGTCGGCCCGGCCGATCACCTCGTCGAGCGACCGCGCGCCGATCGAGGCCAGCACCTCGCGCACTTCCTGCGCATAGAAGGTGATGAGGTTCACGACCTTGTCGGCGTTGCCGGTGAATTTTTCGCGCAGGGCCGGGTCCTGGGTGCAGACGCCCACCGGGCAGGTGTTCGACTGGCACTGGCGGACCATGATGCAGCCCATCGCGATCAGCGCGGCGGTGCCGATGCCGTATTCCTCGGCGCCCATCATCGCGGCCATGACGATGTCGCGGCCGGTGCGCAGGCCGCCATCCGTGCGCAGCGTGACGCGGCCGCGCAGGTTGTTCATCGACAGCACCTGGTGCGCCTCGGTCAGGCCCATTTCCCACGGCAGGCCGGCATACTTGATGCTGGTCGCCGGGGATGCCCCGGTACCGCCGTTATGCCCCGAGATCAGGATCACGTCGGCCTTGGCCTTGGCCACGCCGGCGGCGATCGTGCCGACGCCCGACGACGCCACCAGCTTGACCGTCACCTTGCAGCGCGGGTTGATCTGCTTGAGGTCGTAGATCAGCTGCGCGAGGTCCTCGATCGAGTAGATGTCGTGGTGCGGCGGGGGCGAGATCAGCGTCACGCCCTTGGTCGAATGCCGCAGCCGCGCGATCAGGTCGGTGACCTTCATGCCCGGAAGCTGGCCGCCCTCGCCGGGCTTGGCGCCCTGCGCGACCTTGATTTCCAGTTCCTCGCAGTGGTTCAGGTACTCGGCCGTGACGCCGAAGCGCCCGGAGGCGACCTGCTTGATCTTCGCCGACGGGTTGTCGCCGTTGGGCTCGGGCACGAAGTGCGCCGGGTCCTCGCCGCCCTCGCCGCTGTCGGACTTCGCGCCGATGCGGTTCATCGCGACGTTAAGCGTCTTGTGCGCCTCGGGGCTCAGCGCGCCCAGGCTCATGCCCGGCGTGACGAACCGCTTGCGGATCGCGGTGATGCTCTCGACCTCTTCCAGCGGGATCGCGGTGCCCAGCGGCTTGATCGCCAGCAGGTCGCGCAGGTGGATCGGCGGGTTGGCCTGCATCGCCTTGGAATAGGTCTTCCACATCTCGTAGGAGGCCTTGTTGCAGGCCGCCTGCATGAGGTGCATCGACTGCGCGCCCCAGGCATGCGTCTCGCCCGACTTGCGCGCCTTGTAGAAGCCGCCGATGGGCAGCACGTCGCGGCCGCCGGCGAAGCCGAGGGTGTGGACCTCTTCCGCCTTGCGCTGCAGGCCGTTGAGGCCGATGCCGCTGATGCGGCTGATCAGGCCGGGGAAGTATTCCGCGCACATGGCACGGGACAGGCCCACCGCCTCGAAGTTCAGCCCGCCGCGATAGGACGAGATGACCGAGATGCCCATCTTCGACATGATCTTGAGCAGGCCCTGGTCGATGGCGGCGCGGTAGCGGCCGACCGCCTCGGTCAGGGTCACGTCCAGCAGGCCGCGCTTGATGCGGTCGGCCAGGCTGTCCTCGGCCAGGTAGGCGTTCACCACCGTCGCACCCGCGCCGATCAGGACGGCGAAGTAATGCGGGTCGATGCATTCCGCGCTGCGCACGTTGATCGAGGTGAAGGTCCGCAGGCCCTTGCGCGTCAGGTGGCTGTGCACCGCGCTGGTGGCCAGGATCATCGGCATCGCGATGGCGCCCTCGCCCGAATGCTCGTCGGTCAGCACGATGTGCCCGGCGCCCGAGCGCACGGCGTCCTCGGCCTCGGACCGTATGCGGGCCAGCGCGTTGCGCAGGCTGTCGCGCTTGCCGCCCGTCGGGAAGGTGCAGTCGATCTCGACCTCGGGGGCGTTGAAATGCGTGCGCAGCTCGGCGAACTGGGCGTTGCCGACGAAGGGGCTGTCCAGCACCAGGATCTCGGTCTGGCTGCTGTCCTCGTCCAGCACGTTCTTGAGGTTGCCGAACCGCGTCTTGAGCGACATCACGCGGAATTCGCGCAGGCTGTCGATCGGCGGGTTGGTGACCTGGCTGAAGTTCTGGCGGAAGTAGTGCGACAGCGGGCGGTACTTCTTCGACAGCACCGCGGACGGCGTGTCGTCGCCCATCGAGGCGATCGCTTCCTTGCCGTCCTCGGCCATCGGCGCGAGGATGCTTTCCAGCTCCTCGATCGTGTAGCCGGCCGCGATCTGGCGGCGGCGCAGCTCGGCGCCTTCGAACAGCGGCTTCTCGGTGACGGCGGCCAGCGGTTCGTCGAGCTCGTTGATCTTGCCGACCCACTCGCCGAAGGGCTGGGCCGCGGCGAGCCGGTCCTTGATCTCGACGTCGTGGTAGAGCTTGCCCTCGTCCATGTCGACGGCGATCATCTGGCCCGGGCCCAGCGCGCCCTTCTCCTTCACGGTGGCCTCGTCGGTCGGGACCATGCCCACCTCGGAGCCCGCGATCAGCAGGTTGTCGCCGGTCAGCACGTAGCGCATCGGGCGCAGGCCGTTGCGGTCGAGCCCGCCGCAGACCCAGCGGCCGTCGGTCATCGCCAGCGCGGCGGGGCCGTCCCATGGCTCCATCACCGAGTTGCAGTAGGAATACATGTCGCGCCAGGCGTCGGGCAGTTCCAGCGCCTGCTTGGACCACGACTCCGGGATCAGCATGGTCTTGGCCATCGGAGCACTGCGCCCGGCGCGGACCAGCACCTCGAACACCGCGTCCAGCGCGGCCGAGTCCGACGCGCCATGCGCGATGATCGGCTTGATGTCCTCGGCCATGTCGCCGAAGGCCCCCGAGGCCATGCGGATCTCGTGGCTCTTCATCCAGTTCGTGTTGCCCTTCAGCGTGTTGATCTCGCCGTTATGGGCGAGCATGCGGAAGGGCTGGGCCAGCCACCATTGCGGGAAGGTGTTGGTGCTGTAACGCTGGTGGTAGATCGCGAAGGCGCTCTCGAACCGTTCGTCCATCAGGTCGGGATAGAAGTCGGCGACCTGCTCGGCCAACATCATGCCCTTGTAGATGATCGACCGGCACGACAGCGACGCGATATACAGCCCGTTAATCCCGGCCGCGGCGGCGGCCTTCTCGATCCGCCGGCGGATGACGTAGAGCTCGCGCTCGAAATCTTCCTCGGGGATGCGCTTGGCGTTCGAGATCAGGATCTGCTCGATCTCGGGGCGGGTGGCGTTGGCCTTCTCGCCCAGGCACTCGACGTTCACGGGAACGTGGCGCCAGCCATAGATGTAATGGCCCATGCGCAGCACCTCGGTCTCGACGATGGTGCGGCACGCCTCCTGCGCGTTGAAATCGGTGCGCGGCAGGAAGACCTGGCCCACGGCGATCAGCTCGTCCTTGCGCGGGGAATGCCCGGTGCGGTCGATCTGGTCGTAGAAGAAGCTGACGGGGATCTGCACGTGGATGCCCGCGCCGTCGCCGGTCTTGCCGTCGGCGTCGACCGCGCCCCGGTGCCAGACCGCCTTGAGCGCGTCGATCCCGGCCTCGACCACCTTGCGACTGGCCTTGCCCTCGACGCTGACCACAAGGCCGACCCCGCACGAGGAATGCTCGTCGGTTTCCGAATAAAGCCCGTTCTCGGCCAGCCAGCGGCGCTTGGCCTCCTCGGCGGCGACCCAATCGGCGTCGTACTTGGTCATGACGTCTCTCCCAGTGGGGATGGATGTTTCTTCTGGTATTCCGCTTCGGTTGCCCGGGCGTGATCGCCCGGCACCCGGGCCCAGCACAGGGCGCGGTCGGTGTATATCTCGGACCGGACGGGCCAGTCCTTCGTCTCGGCGAACAGCCCCGGCATCAGGTCGCGCTCGGCGCGCCCCTCGTCGGCCATGTAGAGGTGGCTGCCGCACTGGCCGCAGAACGCCCGGAACGATTTAGGCGAGGATCGGTATTCGACCACCGGCCCTGTCACCGTCACGTCCGAGGCGCCGAAACAGGCGAAGACCGCGCCCGACCACCGCTTGCACATGTCGCAATGGCAGATCCCGACCCAGCCGGGCGGATCACCCACCGCGACGTGCACGGCACCGCAAAGGCACCGCCCCTCGATCGCGGCCGCGCTCATTCGGCGGCGACGGCCGCGCTGGCCGTCAGGTCCTCGAGAATCGCCCCGGCGGTGTCCCGCCCGTCGCGGATCGCCCAGACCACGAGGCTTGCGCCGCGCACGATGTCGCCCACCGCGTAGACGCCCGGCAGCGCGGTGCGGCCGGTAGTGAACTCGGCCTTCACGGTGCCCCAGCGGGTGACTTCCAGCTCGGGCTGGTTCCACAGGGTCGGCAGCTCTTCGGGCTCGAAGCCCAGCGCCTTGATGACCAGGTCGGCGGGTTCCTCGTAGTCGCTGCCCTCGATGATCTCCGGCGCCTGGCGGCCGGTCGCGTCGGGCTGGCCCAGGCGGATCTGCTGCACGATGACGCCGCTGACCGGATCGCCCTTGAAGCCCTTGGGCGAGGTCAGCCACTGGAACTCGACGCCCTCTTCCTCGGCGTTGGCCACCTCGCGCTGGCTGCCGGGCATGTTCGCCCGGTCGCGGCGGTAGAGGCACTTCACGCTGGTCGCGCCTTGGCGGATCGAGGTTCGCACGCAATCCATCGCGGTGTCGCCGCCGCCGATCACGACGACGCGCTTGCCCTTCGCGTTCAGCTCGCCGCTGGTGAATTCCGGCACGTCGTCGCCGAAGTTCACCGCGCGGTTCGACGCGGTCAGGAAGTCGATGGCGCGCACGATGCCCTTGGCGCCGGCGCCCGGCCCGGGCAGGTCGCGCGACTTGTAGACGCCGGTGGCGATGATCACCGCGTCATGCTGGTCGCGGATCTCCTGGAAGGTGATGTCGCGGCCGACCTCGCAGTTCAGCACGAACTTCACGCCGCCCGCTTCCAGCTGGTCGTTGCGGCGCGTGACCACGTGCTTCTCCAGCTTGAAGCCCGGAATGCCGTAGATCATCAGGCCGCCCGCGCGGTCGTAGCGGTCGTAGACGGTGACCTGCACGCCGGCACGGCGCAGGAAATCCGCCGCCGCCAGCCCGCCGGGGCCCGCGCCGATGATGCCCACCGACTCGGGACGCTCGGCCGCCGGCTTGATCGGCTCGACCCAGCCCTCGTCCCATGCGGTGTCGGTGATATACTTCTCGACCGCGCCGATGGTCACGGTGCCGTGGCCCGACTGCTCGATCACGCAATTGCCCTCGCACAGGCGGTCCTGGGGGCAGATGCGGCCGCAGATCTCGGGGAAGGTGTTCGTCGCCTGGCTGAGCTCGTAGGCTTCCTGAAGACGGCCGGACGCCGTCAGCTTGAGCCAATCGGGGATGTTGTTGTGCAGCGGGCAGTGGCTCTGGCAATAGGGCACGCCGCACTGGCTGCAGCGGCCGGATTGCTCGGCCGCCTTCTCGCGCGCGAACTCGGCGTAGATCTCGTCGAAATCCTCCCGGCGGCTGTCGGCATCGCGCTTCTCGGGCATCTCGCGCCCGACGTTCACGAATTTCAGCATCGGCTGCTTTGCCATCGGCTCGTCTCCGTTCTCCGAAAGGGTCCGCGCTGTCTACAGCGTGCGCGCGGCGAATAAAAGTCACCTATACTGACCTATATAGCATTATTTTACGCTCGGCCAGAACGCCGCGCCGGAATTTGCTCAAAAGCAGGTAACGAACCGGACCCAATAATTCCCTTACACAGGCAATTCAGTCATTTATACAGGCGCGGAACACCGGTTGGGACCGCACGGCAATGACCTTCCTTCATCTGACAATCATAGCACTGATCCAGGGAATTACAGAGTTCCTTCCGATTTCTTCGTCCGGACACCTGATCCTGCTGCCGAATCTCAGCGGCATGGCCGATCAGGGGCAGGTCATCGACGTCGCGGTGCACGTGGGCACGCTGGGCGCGGTGATCGTCTACTTTTGGTCCGACGTGCGCGAGGCGCTGTTCGGCACCGGCCGCCTGCTGCGCGGCAAGGTCGACACGCGCGGCGCGTTCCTGGCTCTGTGCCTGGCCATCGCGACGGTGCCGGTCATCGTCGTGGGCTTCGTGCTGAACCTGACCGGGCTCGACGACGCCATGCGCTCGGTCGCGGTGATCGGCTGGACGATGATCATATTCGGCATCGTACTCTACTGGGCCGACCATACTGGCGCCGAGGAAAAGCGCGCCGAGGGCTGGAGCCTGCGCGACGCCTGGATCATGGGCCTGTGGCAGGCGGTGGCGCTGATCCCCGGCACATCGCGGTCGGGCATCACGATCACGGCGGCGCGCCGCCTGGGCTACGCGCGCCATGACGCTGCGCGCCTGTCGATGCTGATGTCGATCCCGACGATCATCGCCTCGGGCACGCTGCTGGGGCTCGAGGTCGCGGCCGACGCCGACCTGCAGGCCGCGCGCGACGGCGCGATCGGCGCCGCGCTCGCGTTCGTGTCGGCGCTGCTGGCGCTGACGCTGATGATGCGGCTGCTGCGCTCGGTCAGCTTCACGCCCTACGTAGTGTACCGGCTGATTCTCGGCGTGATCCTGCTGTGGATCGCCTACACCTAGACGCGGTGGTACGGGCTGCCGGCTAGGATGGATGCCGCGCGGTAGAGCTGCTCGGCCAGCATCACCCGCGCCAGCATGTGCGGCCAGACCATCGCGCCGAACGACAGCGCCATGTCCGCCTCGGCGCGCAGCGCGGGGTCGATCCCGTCCGCGCCGCCGATAACGAAGGCCATGTCGCCGCGCCCCTGGTCGCGCCGGGCGGCGATCTCGTCGGCGAAGGCGGGGCTGTCCATGACGCGCCCGCGTTCGTCCAGGATGCACAGGTAGGCGCCGTCAGGCACCGCCCGGCGCAGCAGCGCCGCCTCGGCGGCCATGCCGCCGCCGCGCTTGTCCTCGACCTCGACCAGGCGCGCGGGACCCAGGCCCAGCGCACGCCCCGTCTTGTCGAAGCGGCCGAGGTAGTCGTCGATCAGCGCGCGCTCGGGCCCCGCCCGCAGGCGTCCCACGACGCAGATGTGAACGCGCATTCAGCCGATCAGGATTTGGCGCCCGCGGGCTGCCACATCTTCTCGAGCTGGTAGAACTCGCGCACTTCGGGACGGAAGACGTGGACCACCACGTCGCCCGCGTCGATCAGCACCCAGTCGCCGCTGTCCTTGCCTTCGGTCTTGGCAAGCACGCCGTGCTCCTGCTTCAGCGTGTCCTCGAGGATCTCGGCCATCGCCGAGACCTGCCGGGTCGACCGGCCGGAACAGACCACCATCCAGTCGCAGACGGAGGACTTGCCGCGCAGGTCGATCTGCACGACGTCTTCGGCCTTGCTGTCGGAGAGGGTTTCGAGGATCGCGTCGAGAAGCGCGTCGCTCGGGGGGTGCATCGGGGCGTCGCCGGTCATGGGCTGCCCGTGGGGTGCGGCACTGGCCGCGTGTGCTGTCGAAGACAGGACATCGTCCTCCAAGGTTCACGCGCCGGCAATCGCCCCGGCGCGGGCGTGGCACCAAGATAGCATCGGGGTCGCGAAATCTCAACGTGCGTGCGGCAAACCGGCGCGGGGCGCGCGGCGGGCCGCGCATGGCGGCCCCGCGGCCCCGCTAAGAGGCTCACGCGCCGTACGGCACCCAGACCGTCTTGACCTCGGTCGCGGCGTCGAGGAAGGCGCGCCCCTCGCCCGCCGTGCCGGTCCAGTCGCGGGCCCGGCCGTCGTTCACCCAGGTCCGTTTCAGGTTGCCCGCCGCCGCGCGCTCGACCGCGCCCGAGACGTCCGAGGACGAGAACGACCAGACCGCATCCACGTCCGCATGGGCCGCCAGCGTCTTGGCCAGTTCCGCGTGATCGCCGGCTAGGATGTTGACCACGCCGCCCGGCACGTCCGACGTGTCGAGCACCTGGTAGAAGTCCAGCGCCGCCAGCGGGAAGGGCTGCGACGCCACCGCGACCACGCGGTTGCCCATCGCGATCGCCGGCCCCACGACCGAGACCAGCCCCAGCAGCGGCGCCTCGTCCGGGCAGAGCGCGCCGATCACGCCGCAGGGCTCGCGCAGCGCCAGCGCGATGCCGCGCACCGGCGCCTGCGCCGCGCGGCCGTCGACCTTGTCGCACCACGCGCCGTAGGTGAACAGGCGCGCCACCGATGCCTCGACCTCGGCCGCGCCGGCCTTGCCGCCGGTCATGCGGTCGATCCGCGCGGCGAACTCGTCGGCGCGCGCGGCGAGGTTCTCGGCCACGTAGTACAGCACCTGCGCGCGGTTGTGCGCCGTCGCGCCCGCCCAGGCCGACGCCCCGCGCGCGGCCTCGACCGCGTTGCGCACGTCCTTGCGGTTGGCGATCGGCGCCTGCCCGATCAGCCCGCCCTTGGCGTCGAAGACGTTGCGCGCATAGCCGCCGTCCGGGCGCGCCTGCTTGCCGCCCACGTACAGCTTCGCGGTGCGGTCCACCGGCTGCGGCTCGGCCGTGTCGCCCTTGAAGGCGGCGACCGGCTTCAGCGCCTTGCCCGGCGCGCCGATGCGCGCATAGGCCCACAGCCCCTCGGGGCCCCCCTCGCGGCCGAAGCCCGATTCGCGCACGCCGCCGAAGGGGGCCGCCGCGTCGAACATGTTGGTGCCGTTGACCCATACCACGCCCGCCGCCAGCTTCGGCGCCACGTCGAGCGCGGTGTTGATGTTCTCGGACCACACGCTCGCCGCGAGGCCGTAGCGCGTGTTGTTGGCGATCTCGACCGCCTCGGCGGGCGTGCGGAACGTGCTCGACACCAGCACCGGGCCGAAGATCTCCTCCTGCATCAGCGGCGAGGCGGGCGACAGGCCCGCGATCAGCGTCGGCGGGTAATAGCAGCCGCGCGGGATATCGCAGGCGGCGCGGTGCACCTCGCCCTCGGACCCGTGCGCGTCGACCAGTTCAGCGATGCGGTCGCGCTGCTTCGGATCGACGATGGCGCCCACGTCGATCGCCTTGTCCAGCGGATCGCCGACGCGCAGCTTGTCCATGCGGTCGCGCAGGCGGGCGTGGAACTCGGGCGCGATGCCCTCCTGCACCAGCAGGCGCGAGCCGGCGCAGCAGACCTGTCCGCCGTTGAACCAGATGGCATCCACCAGCCCCTCGACCGCCGAATCGAGATCGGCGTCCTCGAACACGATGTAGGGCGACTTGCCCCCCAGCTCGAGCGTCAGCGAGATCCCCCGCCCCGCCGTCGCCTCGCGGATGCGGCGGCCCACGGCGGTGGACCCGGTGAAGGCGATCTTGTCGACCTCCGCGACGACGATCCTCTCGCCCACGGCGCCGTCGCCGGTGACGATGTTGACCACGCCCTTCGGCAGCCCGGCCTGCAGGCACAGGTCGGCGAAGCACAGCGCCGTCAGCGGCGTCCACTCGGCCGGTTTCAGCACCACCGTGTTGCCCATCGCCAGCGCCGGCGCGATCTTCCACGCCAGCATCAGCAGCGGGAAGTTCCACGGCACGATCTGCCCGCAGACTCCCAGCGCGCGGGCGCCGGGCATCTCGCCCTCCATCAGCTGGGCGTGGCCGGCGTGGTGGTAGAAGTGCCGCGCGACCAGCGGCACGTCGATGTCGCGGCTTTCGCGGATCGGCTTGCCGTTGTCCATCGTCTCGAGCACGGCCAGCAGGCGCGCGTGCTTCTGCACCAGCCGCGCCAGCGCATAGAGGAACCGCGCCCGTCCCGGCCCGCCCAGGCCTTCCCAGCCCGGCAGCGCCTTGCGCGCGGCCGCGACGGCGGCGTCCACGTCGGCCTGGCTGGCCTGCGTGACCTCGGCCAGCGCGTCGCCGGTGGCCGGGTTGCGCGTCTGGAACGTCTCGCCCGGCGCGGTGAAGGCGCCGTCGATGAAGTGCCCGAAGCGGCAGCCCTTCTCGGCGATCCAGGCCAGCGCGTCGGACGCGGCTTCGGGAGCGGGGCCGTACTCCATGGACTCGAAGATCTCGCGGACGGTCATGGCGACCCTTTCGTGAAGTAGAGGTAGGCGAGGAACACCATCCAGGCGAGCGCGAGCCCCCAGAGGACAGTCTCGATCAGGGCGGTCCGGCGATACAGCCGGGCGTAGTCGCGCAGCCCCTCGGGCGGATCCGCGGGCGGCTCGAAGGTGGGATCGGGACCCAGAAGCCGCTGCATCCGGGTCGGCAGGTCGCGCCGCGCCTTGCGGATGCGCGTGCGGCGCCAGTGGCTGCCGCCCACCATCAGGAAGGCCGAAACCGCGAGCAGGCTTGATGCGGGAGACATGGAAGCGATCCTAAGCGAGTGCGTGTCGCCACGACGCCGAGTAAGCGCCGGTCACATGGTGTTCGAGTTGCCGCTCGATATCGCCCAGCAGCGAGGACGCGCCGAAGCGGAACAGGTCGGGGCGCAGCCAGCGGTCGCCCAGTTCGTCCTTCATCAGCGCGAGGTAGGTCAGCGAATCCTTCGCCTTCGAGATCCCGCCCGCGGGCTTGTAGCCGACGCGGTAGCCGGTCTGGGTGTGGAATTCGCGGATCGCGCGCAGCATGACCAGGCTGACGGGCAGCGTGGCGTTGACGCTTTCCTTGCCGGTCGAGGTCTTGATGAAATCCGCGCCCGCCATCATGCAGACCAAGCTGGCGCGCGCCACGTTCTGCAGTGTGCCCAGCTCTCCGGTCGCCAGGATCGCCTTGACGTGCGCGTCGCCGCAGGCCTCGCGGAAGGCGCGCATCTCGTCGTAAAGACCCCGCCAGTCGCCGGTCAGCACCTTGCGGCGCGAAATGACGATGTCGATCTCGGCGGCGCCGGCCTTCACGCTTTCCTCGATCTCGGCCACGCGCAGGCGCATGGGCGACAGGCCGGCCGGGAAGCCGGTGCTGACGGCGGCGACGGGGATGCCGCTGTCACCAAGCGCGTCCACCGCGGTCTCGATCATGTCGTGGTAGACGCAGACGGCGCCCACGGTCAGGTCGGGCAGGCCCAGTGCGTCGAGGATGTCGGCCCGCACCGGCTGGCGCGCCTTGGCGCAGAGCCGGCGCACGCGGCCGGCCGTGTCGTCGCCGGACAGCGTCGTCAGGTCGATGCATGACACCGCGCGGGCCAGCCACGCGGCCTGGTAGTCCTTCTTGACGCTGCGCCGGCCCGGAAGCGCCGCGCAGCGGCGCTCCACCGCCGAGCGGTTGGCCCGCGCGCGCATCACCCAGTCCATGTCGAGCGCGAGCCCCGGGTTGCGCGCTTCGTGATCCTGCTGCGGGGCCGCCTGAATGGCGGGCCGGATCGCCGTCTTGCCCATCGCCGCTCTCCTTGCCGACAGGGGCGCAATCTCGCACGCGGGGGGCGGGCGTTCAAGCGTGACCGGCACCTGACGCGACGGCGCGAAGCCTGCGCGCGACGGGGGACTCGAACAAGAACATAACGTGAACTATGATCCCCCGCATGGCGGCCGAACTGTGCATCACCTCGAACTTCACCTTCCTCACCGGGGCCTCGCACCCCGAGGAGTACATGGAGCGCGCCGCGCTGATGGGCCTCGAGGCGATCGCCATCGCCGACCTCAACTCGGTCGCCGGGATCGTCCGCGCCCATGCCCACGCGAAAGAGATCGCCCGTCAGGTGGCCGAGCGCGACGCGGCCGAGGCGAAAGACGGCCCCATCGGCCCGCCCGCCCCGCCCGGGCACACGCCCCGGGGTGCCGCCATCCGCAACGTGCCGCGCCTGATCCCGGCCGCGCATCTCGTCTTCGCCGAGGGGGTCGAGATGACCGCGCTGGCGGCCACGCGCACCGGCTGGGCGCGGCTCTGCCGGCTGATCACCACCGGGCGGCTGCGCGCCGACAAGGGCACCTGCGACATCGCGCTGGCCGACCTGCCCGAGGACACCGCCGGGCTGGAATTCATCCTGCACCCGCCCCGCGACAAGCCCGGCGCCGCGTGGATGGGCCATGCCCGCGCGCTGAGCCAGCGCCTCGCCGGGCACCTGCACCTCGCGCTCAGTCCCCGCTACGACGGCGAGGATCGCGGCCGCTTCGACACCCATGCGCGGCTGGCGCTCAGCCTGGGCCTGCCGACGCTGGCGACCGCGCGGCCGATCCTGCACCACGGGCGGCGGCGCAGGCTGGCCGACGTGCTGACCGCGATCCGGCTGGGCCTGCGCGTCGACAACCTCGGCCGGGCGGCGCTGGCCAACGGCGAACAGCGCCTGCGCTCCGAGGCCGAGATGCGCCGCCTGATGGGCCGCCACGCCGACGCCGTCGACCGCGCCGGCGCCCTCGCCCGCCGCTGCGCCTTCGACCTCGGCACCCTGCGCTACGAATACCCGTCCGAGATCGCCGACGGCGAGACCGCGCATCAGCGCCTGGCGCGCCTCGCGCATGCGGGCCTCGCCTGGCGCTACCCGGAAGGCGCGCCCGCGCATGTGCGAAAGCTGCTCGCGCACGAGCTCGACCTGATCGGCAAGCTGAAGTACGAGCCCTACTTCCTGACCGTGCGCGACATCGTCGCCTTCGCCCGGTCGCGCGGCATCCTGTGCCAGGGACGCGGCTCGGCCGCCAACTCGGTCGTGTGCTACGCCCTGGGCGTCACCTCGGTCAGCCCCGAGATCGGCACCATGGTCTTCGAACGCTTCGTCTCCGAGGCCCGCGACGAGCCGCCCGACATCGACGTCGACTTCGAGCACGAGCGCCGCGAGGAGGTGATCCAGCACATCTACGAGACCTACGGCCGCCACCGCGCGGGTCTCTGCGCCACGGTGATCCACTACCGCGGCAAGCGCGCCATCCGCGAGGTCGGCGCCGCCATGGGCCTGTCGAAGGACACGATCGGCGCCATGGCCTCGCAGCTCTGGGGGTTCTTCTCGACCAGCGGGATCGAGCCCGCGCGCCTGCGCGAGATCGGGCTCGACCCCGACGACCGGCGCCTGCGGCTTACGCTCGACCTGATCGAGGAGATCGTGGGCTTTCCCCGCCACCTGTCGCAGCACGTCGGCGGCTTCGTCGTCACCGAGGGGCGGCTGGACGAGCTGGTGCCGGTCGAGAACGCCAGCATGGAGGGCCGCACCGTCATCTGCTGGGACAAGGACGACATCGACGCGCTGGGGATCCTCAAGGTCGACGTGCTGTCGCTCGGCATGCTGACCTGCATCCGCAAGGCCTTCGACCTGATCGCGGCGCATCACGGGGCGCGCCACACGCTGGCGACCCTGCCGCCCGAGGACCCGGCCGTCTACGACATGCTGTGCCGGGCCGATTCCATCGGCGTGTTCCAGGTCGAATCCCGCGCGCAGATGAATTTCCTGCCGCGGATGAAGCCGCGCTGCTTCTACGACCTGGTGATCGAGGTGGCGATCATCCGCCCCGGCCCGATCCAGGGCGACATGGTCCACCCCTACCTGCGCCGCCGCAACGGCGAGGAGACGGTGCAGTTCCCCTCGGACGCGCTGGGGCAGGTGCTGGGCAAGACGCTGGGCGTGCCGCTGTTCCAGGAACAGGCGATGCAGATCGCCATCATCGGCGCGGGCTTCACCCCGACCGAGGCCGATCGCCTGCGCCGCAGCCTCGCCACCTTCAAGAAGCACGGCAACGTGAGCGAATTCCGCAGCCGGTTCCTGCGCGGCATGGCGCGCAACGGCTATGACGCGGACTTCGCCGAGCGGTGCTTTTCCCAGATCGAGGGCTTCGGCTCCTACGGCTTTCCCGAAAGCCACGCGGCCAGCTTCGCGCTGCTGGTCTATGCCAGCGCCTGGATCAAGCGGCACCACCCCGGCATCTTCGCCTGCGCGCTGCTCAATTCCCAGCCGATGGGCTTCTACGCCCCCGCGCAGATCGTGCGCGACGCCCGCGAACACGGGGTCGAGGTGCGCCCGATCGACATCAACGCCAGCTTCTGGGACAACGCGATGGAGCCCGACGGCGTCGGCGGGATGGCCCTGCGGCTGGGCTTCCGCCAGATCCGGGGCCTGTCCGAGGAGGACGCCGCCTGGATCACCGCCGCCCGCGGCAACGGCTATGCCGCCCTGCGCGACGTCTGGCGCCGGGCGGGTATCGCGCCCTCGGTGATCGCGCGGCTGGCCGAAGCCGACGCCTTCGCCGGGCTGGGGCTGAGCCGCCGCGACGCGCTGTGGCAGGCCAAGGCCCTCGCCAAGGGCCCCGAGCTGCCGCTCTTCGCCCGCGACATGGACGGCGAGGCGATCGCCGAGCCCGCCGCCCACCTGCCCGAGATGACCGCCGGCGAACAGGTGGTCGAGGATTACGTCGCCATGCAGCTCAGCCTGCGGGCGCATCCCGTGGCGCTGCTGCGCCACCGCCTGACGCCGGGTCTGGACCTGGGGGCGCGGCCGTCTCCGCCGCAAGGCGAGCGTACAAAGACGGGGGCTCTGCCCCCGTCGCCTGGCGGCGACTCCCCCGGGATATTTGAAGAGAGAAGACGCCCCGGCGCGCAGCACTTCCGCGTGCCCGCCACGCGCGCGAACCCCGACTGAGGCTTGCCTTGCGCCGGAGCTTTGACGACAGTGCGCGCCGCAACCGGAGGGGAACCCATGATCGCCATCATCTTCGAACTGGTGCCCAAGGAGGGCCGCAAGCAGGAATACCTGGACATCGCGGCCGAGATGCGCCCGATGGTGCACGAGGTCGAGGGCTTCCTGGGCGTCGAACGTTTCCAGAGCCTGACCAACCCCGACAAGCTTCTGTCGGTCAGCTTCTTCGAGGACGAGGACGCCGTGACCCGCTGGCGCACGCTCGCCGCGCATCGCGGCGCGCAGGCCAAGGGGCGCGACGGGCTCTTCGCCGAATACCGGCTGCGCGTCGCGCACGTGCTGCGCGACTACACCCTGACGGACCGCGAACAGGCCCCCGCCGACAGCGTCGAGGCCCACGGCGCCTGACCGCATCCCCTTCCGCGGCGGCGTCCCCTCCCCCGGCCACGGGGGAGGGACAGGGAGGGGGCCGAGGCATCGTGCCTCGCGCAGGCGAGCCCGCTGGATCACGCCACTTCCGCCGGGACGGACCGCAGGGCGGCACAACGAAAAAGGCCGGGCGCGCCGGCCCGGCCTTCGTTCCGTCGCGACAGCCCTGATCAGACGCCGGCGTCGACGATCGCCTTCGCCAGCACCGGCACCGACTTGGCGTTCAGCCCCGCGATGTTCAGCCGCGAGTCGCCCACCATGTAGATGCCGTGCTGGTCGCGCATCGTCTCGACCTGCTCGGGCGTGGCGCCGAGGCGCGAGAACATGCCGCGATGCTGCGCGATGAAGCCGAACCGGTCCGAGCCCGACAGCCGCTGCAGCTCCTGCGCCAGCTGCTCGCGCAGCTTGAGCATGCCGGTGCGCATCGCCTCGAGCTCTTCCTGCCAGTCGGCGCGCAGCGCGTCGTCGCTCAGCACCATCGTCACCAGCCGCGCGCCGTGGTCCGGCGGGAACGAGAAGTTCTGCCGGTTGAGGTAGTTCAGCGTCTGCTGGTGCAGCTTCTGCCGCGCAGGATCGTTCGCCACCGCCATCAGCAGGCCGGTGCGCTCGCGGTAGATGCCGAAGTTCTTCGAGCAGCTCGCCGCGATCAGGCACTCGGGCACCGACGAGGCCACCAGCCGCACGCCTTCCGCGTCCGCCTCCAGCCCGTCGCCGAAGCCCTGGTACGCGATGTCGATCATCGGCGTGGCGCCCGACTTCAGCAGCAGGTCCACGACCGCCTGCCACTGCGTCAGGTTCAGGTTCGCGCCCGTCGGGTTGTGGCAGCAGCCGTGCAGCAGCACCACGTCGCCCGCGCCGGCCTGCGCTATGTCCGCCATCATGCCGTCGAAATCGACGCCGCGCGTCTCGTCGTCGAAGTAGCGGTAGGGCACCACGGGGATGCCCATGTGCTTGAGGATCGACAGGTGGTTCGGCCAGGTCGGATCGCTCACGTAGATCTTGGCGTCCGGGTTCGCCATCCGGATCATGTCGAAGCCCTGCCGGCACGCGCCCGTCCCGCCCGGCGTCGCCGCCGCAGCCACGTTCGCCTGCGGCACCGCACCGCCCAGCACCAGCCGCGACAGCGCCTCGCCGAAGGCCGGATCACCCGCGAGGCCAGTATACGCCTTGGTCTGCTCGACCTCCCACAGCTGCTTTTCGGCAGCCTTCACGGCGCGCATGATCGGCGTGCGCCCCTCGGGGTCCTTGTACACGCCCACGCCCAGGTCGATCTTCTGCTCGCGCGGGTCCTCCTTGTAGGCCTGCATCAGCATCAGGATCTTGTCGGGCGGTTGTTCCGTCAGGGATTCGAACATCAGGTGTCTCCTGTGGCGACGGGAAGGGTGGGGAACTGCCCCCACTCGCTCCAGCTTCCGTCGTAGAGGGAATGGTCGGTCTTTCCCAGGCGCTCGAGCGCGAGGGACAGGATCGCGGCGGTCACGCCGGACCCGCAGGTGGTGATCACGGGCTTGCCCAGGTCGACGCCGGCGTCCTCGAACGCCGCGCGCAGGCCGGCCTCGTCCTTCATCGTGCCGTCGTCCTTCAGCAGCGCCTTGAACGGCACGTTCTTCGATCCTGGGATGTGCCCCGCGCGAAGCCCTGCCCGCGGCTCGGGCGCCTCGCCGCGGAACCGCTCGGGCGCGCGCGCGTCCACGATCTCGGCGTCGCGCAGCTTCGAGGCGGCCGAGACCTGCGTCACGTCGCGCACCAGGTGCGCCTGCCGCCGCACGGTCATGTGCCGGTCGCGGATGATCGGCTCCATGTCCTCGACCTCGCGCCCCTCGGCCTGCCATTTCGGCAGGCCCCCGTCCAGCACGGCGACGTCGTCATGGCCCATCAGCTTGAACAGCCACCACAGCCGCGCGGCCGAGAACAGCCCCGCGCCATCGTAGACCACCACCTGGTGGCCGTCGCCGACGCCGATCCGGCGCATCCGGCTCATGAACTTCTCGATTGGAGGCGCCATGTGCGGCAGGTCCGAGCGCGCGTCGCTCACGTCGTCGATGTCGACGAACCGCGCGCCGGGGATGTGCGCCGCCTCGTACTCGGCCTGCGCGTTCCGCCCTGCGTCGGGCAGGTACCAGCTGGCATCGAGCACGCGCAGATCGGGGTCGCGCAGGTGCCGCGCCAGCCACGCGGTCGAGACGAGCGTGCGGGGATCGTCGACGGACATGAGGCCCTCCCTGGGATCAGAGATTGCTTAGAGGCTTGGCGGGTGGAGGGCAAGGGTGGGGGGCGATGCGACGCTTGTAGGACCATCCGGCACTTTGTGCCTAGCCCCCGTGTTCGTTAAAGACGTCGTTAGATGCGCCCGCATCCCCTGGAATACCTTGCAACAGAGCGGCACCGGAAATCGGTGCATTTAAACGGCAGTTCCCCTCAGTCACGCACCAAGTCAGTTTCCAGTTTGTTTAGCTCTGTCAAGTTACTAGCCATACTTTGGTTTTGGGGCTAAACCTGCGTGCATGTGAGGTAGTAAAATAAGATATTGACAATGACGTACAAAGAAGACTTACCGGATCAATGCCCGCCAGGCCAGTCAGAGGATGTTGCGCTCGTAAACATCTGCAGGTTCCTGCCCTTCCCAGAAGGAGACAATCGGAACTTCGCTTCGCATCGAGCACTTGGAAAGAATTCCGGTAGCGCTTCGGAATGTGATGCCAGAAGTCTATCCCTTCAGTGGCCTGACGCTGTCCCGGGTCTCCTCTCAGCTAAAAAAACCGCCTTCTTTAAAAAGATGAAGATCGCACTCCTATCAGTCCCAGAAGGTGCCGGCCGCAGCATCGACAACAATAGAGGCCACGTTCATTTGTGGATGTACGCCGACTATGATCCGCACGGGAGCATAATCACTGTCTTCGGAACTGCCGAGGAACTAGAGCAGGTTTTAGATGATGCAAGCTGAATTGACCAAAACAAAGACAGTCAAGCTTGAAACCGTTTTATTCGAGTTCATTGAACCAATTGTGCTGCTGTACAAGTCGGGCAGGTCCTATTGCATAGCAAGCGCGCTGCCTTCCGATGCGGGATTCGTCGAAGAGTACTTGCTGGTCACGGTATTGCCAAAATACCTCAAGCGCTACTTCCGTCAGGAGTGCGACCTTCGCTACCTTTTCGTGACGGCCCCTGCCCGACGATTTTTCAAACTACCAGCCAGCAAACTTCCGGCCAAAAGCGTCAAGGTTGAAGAATTCACCGGGGCAATTAGCGAAGACATGCTGCCGGAACCGCAGTTTTTCGCCTCAAGCCATACGCACAGCTATAGTGAGTTTGACCGCCGATACTCGGCGCTCGAAACCTTGCGAATCGACGGCAATTGGGAAATGGAAGACTTTGGAATTTTTTCAAGTCGCTATAGAGACTTGTACGCGTTCGAAGAGTCTTTGAACAAGTTGGAGACCCCGAACACTCCCGAAAAACAACGCGAAAAGATATCTAATGCGTTTCGCGGAAACACGCTTACTGGGGGGGGGAGCTACGTTAACCTTTTTCGAGATCTTTTGAATGTTCTCCCTCGCGACGAGAGGTACGACCTAAAGCAGGTGCAATACGCTTCGCCGGGAAAAGTGGTCCTTCAAGGGAAAGGTGAGGTTTTTGACACCCTTGAAGGGCGCATCAGGAACTTTCTGGAAAACGGCCAAGAAATCCACGATAAGTATATTGCGCTCTATACCTTTATGTCTGAGTCTAAGCTTTTGGACATATCAAATCCTACGACCCGAATTTCAGAGCCCGTCGCCAAACGCATAAAGACCGAAGCAAGCGAACTCTTTCTTGCCCTTGGAATGAACCTGTTTGACACTGTTTATGTTTTGAACGAGGGCAACGTGCCAAACACGGCAAAAGTTGCGCTGGCTGTTTATCGACGATTTAGGTCAGCATCGCTTTATTTTGCAGAGGGCAGAATAACCTACGACAATAGCTAATGTACCCGCCGCGCTAATTTAGTCTTCCTTTGCCTGCATATCACCGAGCACACCATTCTGCTCCTACCCCCGCTCCTTCAGCAACCTCTGCTTCTGGCGGTTCCAGTCGCGCTTGGCGGCGGTCTCGCGCTTGTCGACAGTCTTCTTGCCCTTGGCGATGCCGATCTTCATCTTCGCCACGCCCTTGTGGTTGA
>NZ_JBELMH010000010.1:0-10920 GCF_042096055.1 Citreimonas sp.
GAGGACGAGTACTTCACCGAGAAGAAGCTCTTCCCGAACGTCGATTTCTACTCGGGCATCATCCTCGAGGCGATGGGCTTCCCGACCTCCATGTTCACGCCGATCTTCGCGCTGTCGCGCACCGTCGGCTGGATCAGCCAGTGGAAGGAACAGCTGGGCGATCCGCAGATGAAGATCGGCCGCCCGCGCCAGCTGTACCGCGGCGAGACCGAGCGCAACTACGTGGACATCGAAAAGCGCTGACATAGCGCCTACGCAAACGAAAAGGCCCGGGTCGAAGCCCGGGCCTTTCTTGATTCCGCCGCCGGGGACGGTGGGCGGGGCGATGCGGCGCAGCCGCGAGCGCCGTCAGCGTCCCTCGTAGACCGGTGGTCGCTTCTCCATGAAAGCCACCACGCCCTCCTTGAAGTCGCGCGTCTGCCCGCACTGGCCCTGCAACTGCGCCTCAAGCGCCAACTGGCCGTCCAGATCGTTGTCGAACGACGCCTGCATCGCCTGCTTGACGCGTACGAACGCCGCGGTCGGTCCCTTGGCCAGATGTGCGGCGCCCGCCCGCCAATGTGCGTCGAATGCCTCGTCTGCGACGCATTCCCAGATCATGCCCCAGTCGCTGGCCTGCTGCGCGGTGATCTTGTCGGCGAAAAGCGCCGCTCCCATCGCCTTGGCCATGCCGATCTGGCGCGGCAGGAACCACGTACCGCCGGCATCGGGAATGAGGCCGATGCGGGTGAAGGCCTGTACGAAGAACGCACTTTCCGCGGCGATGACGACGTCCGCCGCCAGCGCCAGGTTGGCCCCCGCCCCGGCCGCCGCACCGTTCACGGCGCTGATCGTCGGCACCGGGCAGTCGTATATCGCGCGCAACATCGGCACGTACTCGTCGCGCAGCGTGCGCTCGAGGTCGAGGTTGGCGGCGTTCGCCCGGTCGCCCAGGTCCTGCCCCGAGCAGAAGGCCCGGCCGGTTCCCGTCAGCACGACCACGCGTGCCTCGCGACCGCCGCGTTTCATGGCGTCGGTGATCTCGGCGCGCATCTGGGTGTTGAGCGCGTTCATCACGTCGGGACGGGCCAGCCGCACCGTCGCGATGTCGTCCTGCAACGCGTATTCGATTGTGTCGTAGATCACGCCGGGCCTCCGTCTGGGTTCGGCCGCATCAAACATGGCCGGCGCGCGGAAGGCAAAGCGAAACGCGGCGTCAGTCCTCGAGGATCCGCCGCAGGCGCGCCTGCTCTTCCTCGCTCAGCGCCGCCTCGCCCGGCGCGGCCGCCCGCGCGCGTCCGCGCACGTAAAGAGCGCCGGTGCCCAAAGCGACCAGGAACAGCAAGGGACCGGCAGCCCAAAGCAACACGTTCCAGCCGCCCGTGGTGGGCCGCAGCAGGACGAACTCGCCGTACCGATCGACGATGTAGTCCACCGCTTCGGCATTCGTGTCGCCGGCGACCAACCGCTCGCGCACCAGCAGCCGCAGGTCCCGGGCCAGCGAGGCGTTGGATTCGTCGATGCTTTCGTTCTGGCAGACGAGGCAGCGTAACCCCTCCGAGATCTCGCGCGCCCGGGCTTCCAGCGCGGGGTCGTCCAGCACCTCGTCGGGTTGCACCGCCAAGGCCGGCGACGGCACCGTCCCGACCGCGACCAGCAGCGCCACGAGCCATGACAGCGCGACTGCACGCATACTCATTCCGCCGGAACCCCGGGCTTCGCCGCGACCGTCTTGCGCGCGCCGGCTGCGATGCGGAAGCGGCGGTCCGTCAGGCTGAGCAATCCGCCCAGTGCCATGATGATGCACCCCGCCCAGATCCAGTTCGCCAGCGGCTTGATGTAGGTCCGGATCACCCAGCCGCCGTTGTCCTGCTGGTCGCCGATCACGACGTACACGTCGCGCAGGAAGCGGTAGTCGATCGCCGCCTCGGTCGTGGGCATCTGCGCGACCGGGTAGTTGCGCTTCTCGGGGTACAGATGCGCGACCTCCTCACCGTCCACGCGAACGCTGACTTCGCCCCGAGTCGCGAAGTAGTTGGGCCCGCGGATCTGCGTCACGTCCTGAAGCTCGAGCTGGAACCGGCCGACGTCGTAGGGCGTGCCGATTTGCGCGACGCGGATGTCCTCCTGCTCCCACGCGAGCAGGCCGGCGATGCCGATCATCGTGATGCCCAGGCCCGAATGCGCGACGGTCTTGCCCCAGTCGGCGCGCGGCAGCCGCGTGAGCCGCGACCAGTCGCGCGTCTTGCCCAGCCGGCCGACGATGTCCGTGGCCGCGCCCGCGATGATCCAGGCGCCCAGGAAGACGCCGATAGGTCCCATCAGGCTGCGCCCGGTCTGCATAGCCCAGACGAGGCCCGCCATTGCTACCGCAAGCCCCAGCGCCGGTAGCAGCGCGCGCATGGTGCGGCCCAGCTTGCCGCGCTTCCACGCCAGCGTGGAGCCCACGGGCAGAAGCAGCCCCAGCGCGATCATGAACGGGGTGAACGCCGCGTCGAAGAAGGGCGGCCCGACCGACAGCTTCCGGTCGAAGAACATCTCGGCCAGCATCGGCCACATGGTGCCCACGAAGATGACGAAGGACGACACGGCCAGCAGGATGTTGTTCGCCACCAGCGCGCTCTCGCGGCTGACCACGCCGAACACGCCCTTGGCCTGCATCGCGTTGGCCCGCGCGGCGAACAGCGTCAGCGCGCCGCCGGTGAAGAAGATCAGGATGTAGAGGATGAACATCCCCCGTTCCGGATCATTGGCGAAAGCGTGCACCGACGTCAGCAGGCCCGACCGCACGATGAACGTCCCGATCAGCGAAAACCCGAAGGCCAGGATCGCCAGCAGGATGGTCCAGGACTTCAGCGCCTCGCGCTTCTCCACCACGATTGCCGAGTGCAGCAACGCCGCGGCGAACAGCCAGGGCATGAAGGACGCATTCTCGACCGGATCCCAGAACCAGAACCCGCCCCAGCCAAGCTCGTAATACGCCCACCAGGACCCCAGCGCGATGCCGATGGTCAGGAAAATCCACGCCGCCAGCGTCCAGGGCCGCACCCAGCGACCCCAGGCGGCGTCTACGCGCCCCTCGATCAGCGCGGCGACCGCGAAGCTGAAGCAGATCGAAAGACCCACGTAGCCCAGGTACAGGAACGGCGGATGGAAGGCCAAGCCGGGGTCCTGAAGCAGCGGATTCAGGTCCTGCCCGTCGAAGGGTGCCACTGCCATCCGTTCGAACGGGTTCGAGGTGAACAGGATGAACGCATAGAACGCAGCCGAGATCGATGCCTGCACCGCCAGCACCCGCGCCCGCAGCGTGTCGGGCAGATTGCCGCCGAACCACGCCGCCATGGCGCCGAACAGCGCCAGGATCAGCACCCACAGCAGCATCGAGCCTTCATGGTTTCCCCAGGTACCGCTGATCTTGTAGAGCATCGGCTTGGCCGAATGGCTGTTGAGGTAGACCAGCCGCAGCGAGAAATCCGAGGTCACGAAGGCCCACGTCAGCGCCGCGAAGGAAAAGCCCACCAGCAGAAGCTGCGTGGTCGCCGCGGGTTCGGCCGCCGCCATCCAGCCAGGCCATCGCTTGTGCGCGCCGATCAGCGGCACGCTCAACTGAACGAGCGAGACAAGGAACGCGAGGATAAGGGCGAAGTGGCCGAGCTCTGTGATCATGCCCACGTTATAGGCGCATGACAAAGCCGGGCCAATGGGGATCGGCCCGGCTCCGTCGCTTTGTCGCGGTCTCCCGCGCGCGGCGGGATCACGTTTGCCTTACCCGCGCGTCACCGCGCGCGCGTCGCGCGCCAATCGGCCAGCGCGGCGTTGGGCTCGTCCACGTCCTGCACCCCGGCATCGGGTTCGGGCGGGGTCACGTTGCGCAGCGCCTCGACGTCGCGCACGGTCTTGATGACCTGCGGCACGCGCGCGATGCTGTGCGCCAGGTCGCGCTGAAACTGCTGTCCCTTCGCCTGATGGCGCGCGCCGAAGTAGAAGCTGACGATCGCCGCCAGCAGCCACCACAGCGGCTCCGGCACCAGCGCAATGCCGGCCATGCGCGCGGCGAACCACACCGGGTCGATCATCGCCGCAACGAAAAGCCCGATCGTGCCCAAGGCCATCGCCGGACGCGGCACGCGGTTCAGCGCATCCATCACCTGGTCGAAGCGCGACCGGTCGGCCAGACGGAACTCCTTGCCGAACTGTTCGAGCACCTGGCCCTGCAGGTCCAGTTCGCGCCCGGCCTCGGCCTCGGCGTTGACGCGGAAGACCTCGGCCGTCTCCTTCACCACGTTGCGGTTGCCGCCGAACAGCACCGCCAGGAGTCCATCGATCAGCCCCATGATGCCACCCGTGCTGCAAAGTCCGCGCTGGACAGGTGGTAGCGCGGCGCGATGAATTCCTCGGCGCGCTTGATCCAGCCGCCCTTGGTGCCAGACCGACTGCGCGCGTATTTGCGGCTGGCCGGGCGCGCGTCCGCGATCGCGAAGTAGTAGTTGCGCCGGGCAATGCCGTATGCGTCGGCGATGTGGTCCGGGGCGGCTGCGGCGGCGCGGGCGGCCGCCGCGATCGTGTTGGGGCCGATCTGGCCGTCGACCGTCAGTTGCTCGCCCATGCGGTTCAGCAGCCGCTGCAGCACTTTCACAGCGTTAGCGCCGGCGTTGACGTACATGTCGAAGACCGTCTCGTGCAGCACCTCGGGCAGTTGCGCGATCTTGGGGCGCACGAAGTAATGGTCGACGAAGATGTCGACCGCCTGCGCCTGCGTCAGGCGCCGCACGTCCGACGCGTCGACGTCGCCGTCGCCGTCCAGGTCCAGCCCGAGGCGCCGCATCGTGTGGATCGTGACGCCGTGGTTCGTGGCGCCGCCCGGATCGTCCGGGTCGTTGACATAGCCCCCCTCGCGAGCGACGATTTCTCCGGCCATGCGCCGGATGTCGGTGAATTGCATGGATGCCTCCTGCTCGAAGCGTTCTGCGATCCATGCACCGTGCGGGACGCGGGTTAACACGCGTTTGGACCTGCGCACGCCGAAAGGAAGCGTTTACCATGACCGCCGACGAGATCATCGCGCTGCTCGACCTCGCGCCGCATCCCGAGGGCGGGCACTATCGCCAGACATGGCAGGCAGCGGCCGAAGGCGGCGAGCGTCCGGCGGGCACCTGCATCTACTTCCTGCTGAAGGCGGGCGAGCGCAGCCATTGGCACCGCGTCGACGCTACCGAGATCTGGCATTACTACGCCGGCGCGGCGCTGATCCTTTCCATCGCGCCCGACGAAGCCGGCCCGCGCAGCGACCTTACGCTGGGCCCAGACCTGTCGTCCGGCCAGCGCCCCCAGCACGTCGTGCCCGAAAGCCACTGGCAGGCCGCGCGAAGCACCGGCGACTGGACGCTGGTCGGCTGCACCGTCTCGCCGGGCTTCCGGTTCGACGGGTTCGAGTTGGCGCCCGAAGGGTTCGGCATTCCCTGAGACGCCGCGTCGCCCCGGTCAGGTCCGGCCGGTCTTATGCACGAAATCGAGCAGTTGCGCGGTCGAGCCGTCCTTGCCTTCGACACACGCCTCTCCGGTCACCATCGGGCCCAGCGTGGTGGCCAGTTCCTTGCCCAGTTCGACGCCCCACTGGTCGAAGCTGTTGATCCCCAGGATCACGCCCTCGACGAAGACCCGGTGTTCGTAGAGCGCGATGATCCGGCCCAGCGTTTCAGGGTCGAGGCGCGGGTAGATCAGCGTCGTCGACGGCCGGTTGCCCGGAAAGACGCGATGCCGCGCCTGTCGCTCCAGCTCTTCGCCGTCGAACTTTCCGGCAACCTTAGCGCGCGCCTCATTTAGGCTGCGCCCGCGCATCAGCGCCTCGGACTGCGCCAGGCAGTTGGCCACCAGCAGTGCATGGTGGTTCTGCAGCGCGGGTTCGTGACCCCGCGCGGCGACCATGAACTCGCACGGTACGATCCGCGTGCCCTGGTGGATGAGCTGGTAGAAGGCGTGCTGCCCGTTGGTCCCCGGCTCGCCCCACACGATGGGACCCGAGCCGATCTGCAGCGGCGTGCCGTCCATCGCAACCGACTTGCCGTTGCTCTCCATCTCGAGCTGCTGGAGATAGGCGGGCAGCCGCGCCAGCCGGTCGTCGTAGGGCAGTACGGCGCGTGTCTCGTAGCCCAGCACTTGCGCGTGCCACATGCCGACCAGCGCCAGCATGATCGGCATGTTGGCCTGCGGCTCGGCCGTGCGGAAGTGCCGGTCCATGGCATGGCCGCCGCGCAGGAAAGCGCGAAAACGGTCCGGCCCGATGGCGATCATCAGGCTCAGCCCGATCGGTCCCCACATCGAATAGCGCCCGCCGACCCAGTCGCCGAAGCCCAGCACGCGATCCTCGGGCACGCCGAACTCCCGCGCCTTGCCCAGATCCGACGACAACGCCACGAGGCGCGCGGTCGGATCGACGCCCGCCTTCTCCATCCAGTCGCGGGCGGTGCGCGCGTTGGTCATGGTCTCGATCGTGGTAAAGGTCTTGGACGCGACGATGAACAGCGTCGTCTCGGGATCGCACGATGCGAGCGTGTCGGTGATGTCGGCGCCGTCCACGTTCGACACGAAGTGGCACCGAGGCCCGTCGTGGTAAGGCGCCAGGGCGCGCACCGCCATGGCCGGGCCGAGGTCCGAGCCGCCGATCCCGATATTGACCACGTCGCGCACAGCCGAACCGCGGATCTCGGTGGCGAGCGTCTCCATACGCTTCAGGCCGTCGCGGATGCCGGGCCTGACGTCCTGCCCGTCGACGAGCACCGGCCCGCCGTCGGGGTCACGCAGCGCCGTGTGAAGGACGGCGCGGCCCTCGGTCTCGTTGATGGGATGGCCGTCGAACATCATGTCACGCCGGGCCGCCACGTCCGCGTCCTGAACCAGCGCACACAGCGCTCCGCGGACCTGCTCATCGAGCTGCGTCTTCGAGTAGTCGAACAGCATCCCGTCGACTTCTACGCTGAACTCGGCCGCGCGACGCGGGTTCTCGTCGAACAGCGCGGCGATCGACCGGCCTTTTACCCGCGCGGCGTGCGCCTCGAGATCATCCCACATGCGTCGCTCCTTGGTTGTCATTCGGCCCAGTGCACCCGGGCGCCGTCCAGCACGGCGTTGATCGGCGCATCCTGGGGCTTCAGCCCGGCGGCGCGTTCCAGAGCGTCGCGCTTTTCGCGGCCGAAGATCAGGACGTGCTTGCACAGCGCGCCGTTCAGGACCTGCGCACTCAGCGTCACGCGCGGCTCTTCCGCGCCGGGCGCACGCATCGGCACCAGCGTCGGCGCCCGCGGCGACAGCGCCTCGTCCAGGCGGTCGGCGCCGGGAAACAGCGATGCGGTATGCAGGTCGGCCCCCATGCCCAGAAGCACGACACCCAGCGGCAGCGCCGGCTCGATCTGCTCGCCCAGCGCCTCGGCCGCGGCGTCGCAGTCCATGTCGTCGCGGTGCAGCGGCAGCAGGCGCGCCGCAGCCGCCTTGTCGACGATCAGCCGCTCGCGCAGCAGACGCGTGTTCGAGCGCGGGCTGTCCTTGGGCACCCAGCGTTCGTCGGTCAGCAGCACGTCGACGCGGCTCCAGTCCAGGTCGACGCCGCACAGGTCGTCGAAGACCGGCCCCGGCGACGTCCCGCCCGGGACCGCAAAGGCCACGCGGTCCTGCCGCGAAAGCTGGCCGCGCAGGTCGCTGGCCAGACGGTCGGCCAAGGTGATGACCAGGGCCTCGCGGTCGGAATAGTCGATGAACTCGTAACTCATCCTCGGATCTCCCGCCATTTGCGTCCGTCGCGGTGCATCAGCATCAGCGCATCCTCGGGGCCGGCCGCGCCGATGTCGTAGGGCTGGGGCACGTCGCCACGTGCCTCCCACTCGTCGATCAGAGGGTCGGTCCAGGCCCAGGCGGCCTCGACCTCGTCGCCGCGCATGAACAGGGTCTGGTTGCCGCGGATCACGTCCATGATGAGGCGTTCATAGGCATCGGGCACCTCGTCGGCGTCGGGCGACATCGCATCGGCGAAGGTCAGGTCCAGCGGCGCATCCATCAGACGCATGCCCCCCGGCCCCGGTTCCTTGATCGTCACATCGAGGGTCATGCCCTCGTTCGGCTGCAGGCGGATGACAAGGACGTTGCGGTGCCGACCGGCATCGGCGCCGAAGATCGAGTGCGGCGCATCCTTGAACACGACCGCGATCTCGGACGTGCGCGCGCGCAGCCGCTTGCCCGTGCGGATGTAAAAGGGCGTGCCCGCCCAACGCCAGTTGGACACGTGAGCGCGCAAGGCGATGAAGCTTTCGGTGCGCGAGCGCGGGTTTTCGACATCGTCGCCGTAGGACGGCTGCGTCGCGCTGCCGCCGTACTGCCCGCGCACGATGTGATGCACCGGTACGGGATCGAGCGCGCGGATCACCTTCAGCTTCTCGTCGCGCACGGCGTCGGGCTCGAACCGGGCGGGCGGCTCCATCGCGATCAGGCACAGCAGCTGCATGATGTGGTTCTGAACCATGTCACGCATCGCGCCGGAGCGGTCGTAATAGCTGCCACGCCCGCCCACGCCCACGGTCTCGGCCACCGTGATCTGGATGTGGTCGACGTATTGCGCATTCCACAGCGGTTCGAACAGCATGTTGCCGAAGCGCACGGCCATCAGGTTCTGGACGGTCTCCTTCCCCAGGTAATGGTCGATGCGATAGATCTGATCCTCGGCGAAGTGCTGCTCGAGCACCTTGTTCAGCGCCCGCGCGCTTTCGAGGTCGTGGCCGAAGGGTTTCTCGACCACGATCCGGCTCGCGGCGTCCGCCAGGCCGAAATTCCGCAGTCGCTCGGCCAGGGCGCCGAACAGAGACGGCGCGACCGAGAAGTAGAAGGCGCGCACGCGGCCCTCAGACAGCTTGTCGGCCAGCGTGGTCCAGCCCTCGTCGCCCATGGCGTCGACCGTAGTGAAATGCACCCGCTCGAGAAAGCGCGCCAAGGCCTCGTCGGTCACCGAACGGCCGCCGAATTCGCGAATCGCGTCCTCGGTCAGGGCGCGATAGCCGGCGTCGTCCATGTCCCCGCGCGCGGCGCCGATGATCTTCGCGTCGTCCGGCATCTGACCCGCCACGAAGCGCCGGAACAGCCCCGGCAGGATCTTGCGCCGCGCAAGATCGCCGGTGCCGCCGAAGATCACCAGGTCGAACGGGTCGACCGGAATGACGCGTGAAACCATGAAACACTGCCTTCTACTGCCGCCCTTCAGCGGGCCGGTTAGCGCTAACCAGCGCGGTCGGGGCCACGGTTACGGCAAACGCGCGGCGAAGTCTAACACCGACGCATGCCGCGGCAAGGCGGCGCGCCAAATTCGGCGCACCCGCGGCCACGATCGATGCAATTGGCGGCCACGCGCGGCTTGTCGCCCGGGGGCCGCAAGCGGCTTGCACCGGCGCGGGGCGCATGCCACCACCACGCCGAAACGGCCACGGGGACGCGACAGCCATGCCGGCACGCAAGATCATCATCGACACCGATCCCGGCCAGGACGACGCGGTCGCCATCCTGCTGGCACTGGCCTCGCCGGACGAGATCGACGTGCTGGGCATCACCGCGGTCGCGGGCAACGTGCCGCTGGACCTGACTGCGCGCAACGCGCGCGTGATCTGCGAACTGGCCGGCCGCCAAGACGTGAAGGTCTTCGCCGGGTGCGATGCGCCGCTGGAACGCCCGCTGGTAACCGCCGAGCATGTGCACGGCCGCACCGGGCTGGACGGGCCGTCCCTGCCCGACCCCGCGATGCCGCTGCAGGACACGCACGCGGTCGACTTCATCATCGACACCCTGCGCGACGAACCGACCGGAACCGTCACGCTTTGCCCGCTGGGCCCGCTGACGAACATCGCCACCGCGCTGCGCCGCGCGCCCGACATCGCCGAGCGCATCGGCGGCATCGTCCTCATGGGCGGCGCCTACTTCGAGGTCGGCAACATCACCCCGACGGCCGAGTTCAACATCTACGTGGACCCCCACGCGGCGGCTGAGGTCTTTGCCTGCGGCGCGCCGATCACCGTCCTGCCGCTGGACGCAACGCACAAGGCGCTGGTCACCAAGGCCCGCAACGACGCGTTCCGCGCCCTCGGCACGAAGGTCGGCGTGGCGGTGGCCGAGATGACCGATTTCTTCGAGCGTTTCGACAAGGAGAAGTACGGCTCGGACGGTGCGCCCCTGCACGACCCCTGCGTGATCGCCTGGCTGCTGCGCCCCGACCTCTTCTCGGGCCGGCACGTCAACGTCGAGATCGAGACCGCGTCCGAGCTGACGCTGGGCATGACGGTGGCCGACTGGTGGGGCGTCACCGACCGCGCGCCAAACGCCACCTTCATCGGCGACCTGGACGCCGACGGGTTCTTCGCGCTGCTCACCGAAAGGCTGGCCCGCCTATGAAATCGGTGCACCTCGCGTCGGAAGACGACGCCGAGCGCGTCCTGTCGCTGGTCGGCGCCTTCCACGCCGAGCGCGGCATCGACAGCGACGCGGACCGCCGGCTCGAGGCCGTGGCGCCACTGCTGGCAGGCTCGCACCTGGGCGCGATCTGGTTGATCGGCCCGCGCCGCGCGCCGGTGGGCTACATCGCGGTGACCTTCGGCTGGTCCATCTCGCGCGGCGGCATGACCGGCACCATCGACGAGGTCTACGTGCGCCCCGCCGTGCGCAGCCGCGGCATGGGGTCCGAGGCGCTCGACTCGATCTGCCGCGCGATGCGCGAGGCGGGCCTCGTCTCGCTCGCCTTCGACAGCGGCGCCGACGAGGACCGCCTGCACGCCTTCGCCCGCCGCGCCCGGTTCGAACCGGGCACCGACCGGCTGACCCTGCGCCGCGCGCTCTAGGTCAGTCGATCGACGACACGACGATGATCATCAGGATCGAGTAGAGCATGATGCCGCCGCCGATCAGCCAGATCGGGTA
>NZ_JBELMH010000010.1:11020-25830 GCF_042096055.1 Citreimonas sp.
TGATCATCAGGATCGAGTAGAGCATGATGCCGCCGCCGATCAGCCAGATCGGGTAGTTTCGGCCGACGCTTGCCTTAGCCAGCTCCTTCGCGTGGTAGATCAGGTCCGGCCACGTGTAGCTGACGAAATCGCCTTGCGTGAACAGCGCCGTGATGCGCCCCTCGGCATCAACCACCGGCAGGCGGCGGAACCGCTCGTTGGACATGATCCGCAGCCAGTCGACCAGATCGTCCGTCTCGCGCGCGACTCGCGGGTCGCGGGTCATGATCTCGCTCAGCTTGGTGGTGTCGGCGTCGCGGTCGCGTGCGACGATCTTGCGCATGACGTCGCGCTCGGTCACGATGCCCGTCACACGCTGATCGGCGTCCACGATGACGACCGAGCCATAATTGGCCTCGCTCATCGCCAGCACCGCCTCCTTGACGGTGGCGTCGCCGGAAAACGTCATCGGTTTGGGCTTGGACCGGAACTCGGGCCGGTCGCGAAGCTTCATGGAATACTCGCTGTCTTGCGACATGTCGCTCTCCTGTCAGGTTCGCGGACGCCGCTCGGCATGGCCGATCCGGTGCCCGTCTGGTCCCGCGCCGCTTCACCGGAAGCGCGCGGTTTCATCCGGCTTCGGCCGGACCTATATGGGGGGAATGAGTTTGAAAATTCCGTTCGACAACACCTACGCCCGCCTGCCCGAGGGATTCTATGCCCGGCAAGCGCCGGTTCCGGTCGCCGATCCCGCGCTGATCGCGTTCAACGACGCGCTCGCACGCGAGCTCGGCATCGACGGCGCGGACGATGCGCGACTGGCCGCGATCTTCGCCGGGAACGATGTTCCGGACGGCGCAGAACCGCTGGCGCAGCTTTATGCCGGTCACCAGTTCGGCCAGTTCAACCCGCAGCTGGGCGACGGTCGCGCGATCCTTCTGGGCGAGGTGACGGATCGGACGGGCGCCCGCCGCGACATCCAGCTCAAGGGGTCGGGCCGCACGCCGTTCTCGCGCATGGGCGACGGCCGCGCCTGGCTGGGGCCGGTGCTGCGCGAATACGTGGTGTCCGAGGCGATGCATGCCCTTGGCGTCCCAACGACCCGGGCGCTGGCGGCCGTGCGCACGGGCGAGACCGTGTTGCGCGAGGTGCCCTTGCCCGGCGCCGTTCTGACGCGCGTGGCCGCCAGCCACATCCGCGTCGGCACGTTCCAGATCTTCTCGGCCCGCCAGGACACGGATGCCCTGCGCGCGCTCTTCGACTACACCGTCGCGCGGCACTACCCGCAGGCGCGTGACCCGTCCGAGCTTCTGGACGTGGTGATCGAGCGTCAGGCGAAGCTGGTGGCGCAATGGATGGCGCTGGGGTTCATCCACGGCGTGATGAACACCGACAATTGCACACTGTCCGGCGAGACGATCGATTATGGCCCCTGCGCCTTCATGGATGCCTACGCGCCGGACACGGTGTTCTCGTCCATCGACCGGTTCGGCCGCTACGGGTACGCTGCGCAGGCGGACATCATCGTGTGGAACATGGCGCAGCTCGCCACGGCACTCGTCCCGCTGATGCCCGACGAGTCGGAGGCGATCGAGACCTTCACCCGCCAGATCCACGCCATGCCCGACCTGATCCGCGCCGAATGGCTGACCCGCTTCGCCGCCAAGCTGGGGATCACCGCGCCGCGCGCCGAGGATGCAGGCCTCGTCGCCGACCTGCTGGACCTGATGCACGCGGGCAGTTCGGACTTCACGAACACGTTCCGCGGTCTGGCGGACGGCACCGCCCGTGACGAGATCGCCGACCGCGACGGCTTCGACAAGTGGCACGCGCGCTGGCGCACCCGGATCGAGGACGAGGCCGATCCCGAGGCCGCGATGCGCGCCGCGAACCCCGCCTTCATCCCCCGCAACCACCGGATCGAGGAAATGATCGCCGCCGCGGTCGCGGGGGACGATGCGCCCTTCCACCGGCTGAACGCCGTGCTGGCGGACCCGTTCTCGGACCAGCCGGACGCCGCCGACCTGCGGCGCCCGCCCACGCACGACGAGGTCGTCACCGCGACCTTCTGCGGCACCTAGGCCGCGCCGGCGGGCGTCTTGCGGCGCAGGTTGATCAGGACGATGCCGACCGCGACCAGCGACAGCGCGCCCACGAAACCCGGCCCGATCGGTTCGTCCAGCAGCAGCCAGCCCATGCCGACCGCAAGGACCGGCGACAGGAACGAGAACGCCGCGATGTCAGACGCGGGGTAGATCGCCATCAGCGCCAGCCAGAACAGGAAGCCCAGGCTGGCCACCACGGCCGCCTGGAAACCCAGGCCGGCCCAGTGCAGCCACGTGGGATCGCGCAGCAGGGGTCCGAACAGCGGCGCCACGGCGATAAGTGCCACGGCCGAAATCGCCAGCTGGAAGAACAGCTGTGTCTCGGCCGTCAGCCGCGACACCCGCGTCAGCCGCACCGTCAACGCGATCCCCATCCAGGCGAAGGCCGCGCCCAGCGCCAGCAGGTCGCCGAGCAGATCGCCCGCATCGCGGCTCTGCGGATCGGCCAGCGCCCAGGCAACTCCGGCCATCGCCAGTCCGAGGCCGACCACGCGCCGCACCGACAGACGCTCTCCGGGCAGCACGAAATGCGCCACGACCGCCAGCCACACGGGCATCGAATAGAACAGGATCGACGCCCGCGAGACCGAGGTCAGGTCGAGCGCCAGGAACAGCATCACGAACTCCAGCGAGAAGAAGCCGCCCAGCATCAGCCCCGGCCAGAACGCGGCCCGCACGCCGGTGATCCTGCGCCGCGCCAGCCAGACCCAGAGGCCCAGCACGCACAGCGCCATGGCCGAGCGCAACCCGGCGCCGAAGATCGGGCCGATGCCGCCATTGGTCAGCTTGATCACCACCTGGTTGGCCGCCAGCAGCGTGCTGAAGATCACGAGGCCCGATGCGCCGACCAGATCGATTGCATCCCTGCGCGCCATGGGTCACATCCACCCCAGCGCGCGGCCAAGGTCAATGCCCCGCCGCCGCTGCGTCCGACGACAGATCCGCCGGACGCCTTCGGAAGGAGAGACATGACGGAACACACCGTGGCACCGGCCACCGGCATCAGCCTGCGTTCCGGCGTGGGACTGGCGCTGGTGGGCGCGCTGATCCTGACGCCGGACGCGCTGTTCATGCGCCTGTCGGGCATGGACGGCCTGCAGATGCTAGGCTGGCGCGGGATCTGCATGGGCACCGTCTTCCTGATCGCCTGGTCGCTGACCAGCACCGACCGTGTCGGCGACCTCATCCGTCTGGGCACCGGCTCGGCGGTCCTGATCGTGCTCTGCCAGGCCGCCAACGCGCTGCTGTTCCCGCTCGGGATCGCCGCGGCCCCCGTGGCGCCGGTGCTGATCGGCGTGGCGACGGCGCCGATCTGGTCGGCGATCCTGGCACGCGTGCTGCACGGCGAGCCGACCTCGCGCACCACCTGGCTGACCATCGCCGTCGTGCTGGCCGCGCTGCTCTACGCCGTCACGGACAAGGGCGATGCCGGACTCGACGCCGCCGCGCTCACCGGCCTCGCCTGCGGATTGGGCGTCGCCGTGGCGCTGGCGCTGAACTTCGTCACGCTGCGCCACCACCCGCGCCTGCCGCTGCTGCTGGCGATCGGCCTCGGCGCGCTGGCGGCGGGCATAGTCGGCTGGACCGCGACGGGTCCGGCGCACATGATGGACGGCACTGTCTGGGCGATCCTCGTCTGCGGCATCGCCATCCTGCCGCTGTCGTTCTTCGCGCTCTCGCAGGCCTCGCGTCACACCGCGGCGGCCAATGTCGGCCTGCTGATGCTGCTCGAGACGGTACTCGGCCCGCTCTGGGTCTGGCTCGTCCTGGGCGAAACGCCCGGCACGCGCATGCTGACCGGCGGCGCGGTGGTGGTCAGCGCATTGGCGCTGTACCTCGTGCACGGCCACCGGCGGCGCGCGTGAAGGCTTGGCCCCGGCGCGGGCATTTGGCAAAACGGGAAAAGCCCCGGAGATCACGATGACCGACACGATCGCCAAGCGCTGCGAGGATAGCGGCCTGCGCATGACCGGACAGCGCCGCACCATCGCCGACGTGCTGGACGAATCCCGCGACCACCCGGATGTCGAGGAACTCCACGCACGCGCGTCGGCCCGCGACCCGCGCATCTCGATCGCGACCGTATACAGGACCGTGAAGCTGTTCGAAGAGGAAGGCATCCTCGAGAAGGTCGATTTCGGCGACGGCCGCGCGCGCTACGAGGACGCCGAGCGCGCTCACCACGATCACCTCATCGACGTCACGACCGGCCGCGTGATCGAGTTCTTCGACCCCGAGATCGAGGCGCTGCAGGAACGGATCGCGGAAAAGCTCGGCTACACGCTGCAGGGCCACCGGATGGAGCTGTACGGCGTCCCGCGCAAGAAGAACAACACGCGCGAAGATTGAACCATGGCGCAACGCCCGCTCCACACCGGAAGGGTGTTTCGCTGGGACGGTCGCGGCGCCGTTCCCTCCCCCGGCGTGGGGGGAAGGCCAGAGAGGGGGCCGGACATATGGCGCGCCCGCAGGGCGCTCCGCCGGATCACGCCGCCTCAGCCCAGAGAGATGCTCACCCGGCGGTTCTGCTTGCCTTTGTTGGCGATCTTGCCCAGCACAATGGTCCCGATCTCGCCGGTGCGCGCCACGTGCGTGCCGCCGCAGGGCTGCAGGTCGACCTGTGCCGCGCCCTCGCCGATCCGGATGAGGCGGATGCGCCCTGCCCCGCGCGGCGGCTGCACGGACATCGTCTTGACCAGTCCCGGGTTGGCGTCCAGTTCGGCCTCGGTGATCCAGCTTTCGGTCACGGGCAGATCCTCGTCAACCAGCGCGTTCAGCGCCTCCTCGATCGCGTCGCGATCCTCGGGCGGTTCGGGCATCGCGAAATCCAGCCGACCGGTCCCCGCCGCGATGGCGCCGCCGGTCACCGGCAGCGGGATGACCACGCTCAGCAGGTGCAGCGCCGTATGCATGCGCATGTGCTTGTGCCGCCGTTCCCAGTCCAGCCGTTGTGTTACCGCGGCGCCCTCGGGCGGCAGGGCCATCGGCTCGGCCGGCACCAGGATCGAGCCGCCGTCCGGCGCCTTGACCGCCGTCGCGATGGCGATGCTCTTGCCGGACCAGTCCAGCCAGCCGCTGTCGCCGGGCTGTCCCCCGCCCGTGGGGTAGAACAGCGGCGGATCGACGATCACGCCGCCCTCGGCCGTCACCGACCGGACCCGGCCCGCGGCTTCGCGCTCGTAGGGGGCGGTGCGATAGAGCGGGTCGTTCATTCCGGGTCCTCCTGACCGCTGTAACTCTCTGGCCTGTCGCCGCGCGGTCGCGCGGCCCCCGCGGCCGTCCCCTCCGCCGAGCTGGCCGCCGCGCGTTTCGGTCGCGGCTGCCCCGCGCCGGGCAGCGTTTCCGGGTTGCGCAGCCACAGGTCGCGCTGCGGGAAGGGAATCTCGATTCCCTCTTCGGCGAGGCGCGCGATGACGGAATGGTTCATGTCGGTGATCACGTCCAGGATGACGTTGACGTCGCGCAGGATGGCGCGGATCTCGAACTCCAGCACGCCCTCGTCGAAGCCCTTGAAATAGATGTAGGGCTCGGGGTTCATCAGCACCATGTCGTGCGTGCGCGCGATGTTCAGCAGAATGCTTTCCACCTTCCGGGTGTCGGTCCCGTAGGCCACCTTGACCGGCACCACGACGCGGCCAAGCACGTTTCCGCGGGTGTAGTTGCGCACCACGCCCGAGATCAGGTCCGCGTTCGGCACGATCACGTCGAAGCGGTCGAAGGTCTCGATCCGGGTCGCGCGAACGGCGATGTCCTTGACGATGCCGTGCGTGCCGCCGACCTCGATCCAGTCGCCTTCCGAGATCGGCCGCTCGATCAGAAGCAGGATGCCCGAGACGAAGTTCTCGACCACCGTGCGCAGGCCGAAACCGATGCCGACCGACAATGCCCCCGCCACGATGGCGAGCGAACTGAGGTCCAGCCCGCCCGCGGTGATCGCGGCGACCCCGGCGATGGCGATACCGACGTAACCCAGCCCGGAAACGATCGCCGTCTGACCGCCCGGGTCGATCCGCGTGCGCGGCAGCACCGAGCTGCGCAGCGCCCCCTGCACCAGCCGCGTGATGACGAAGCCCAGCATGAAGACCAGGATCACCGCGATGAAGTCGCCGGGGCGGATGCGCGCCTCGCCCAGCATCAGGCCTTCCTGGAAGCGGGCCCAGATCTCGGTCAGATCCGCCAGGCGCGCGCCCCAGACCAGCGCGAGCGCCGGCACCGCAGCCAGCGTCAGCACGAAGCCGACCAGCACCGGGACAAGGCTGTCGGATTCGGCGGCCGACACGCCGGTGGTCAGCTTGTAGAGCGAGTTGAAGAAGCCCTGCAGCACCACCACCATGCCGAACAGCGCCAGCGTGGCGACCGCCGGATAGACCAGCGCCTCGCCCAGGTTGCGGTAGCCGATGGCGGCCAGCACGGGCGCGGCGACGCCCACCAGGATCGCGCCGCGCGACAGCAGCGTCGCCACGCGCTGGCGGAACAGCGTGGTCTCGCCCGCCTCGACCGATGCCTCGGCGGCGGCCGACCGGGTGCGGATGCGGCCAAGCTGGACCAGCGAGATGCCCGCCAGCAGAAGCAGCGGAAAGCCCACCACCGCCGTGGTGGCGGGGCCGTATTCGTCGATGTCGGTCAACGCCGCCAAGATGCTGCGCATCACGATCAACACCGATAGGGCGCGCGCATAGGTGCGCGCCTCGCGCCGGTCGCCGGGATCGAGCGGCACCGCCGCCACGTCGTCGTCCTCGTTGAACGCCTGATCGGCCAGCCACTGGGTGCCCAGCAGGATCACCGCCCAGATCGGGATCTGTTCGAGCAAAAGCGTCAGCCGCGTGCCGAACAGGCCCGTCATCTCCAGCGCCTCGGCCAGCGCGAAAATGCCCAGCAGCGGCAACACGATCTGCCCCAACGACAGCAGGAAGCGGAACACGCCCGAGCCGCGGCTGCGGTCGCCGCGCAGCATGTCGACGCCCAGATGCGTCCAGCGTCGGCCGCGTACCATCAGCAGAAGCGCGAAGCCGGTCAGCCCCAGGATCGGCAGCAGGTTCGCGCGCGCCTCGGCCCGCAGCGCGGGCTCGGCCAACCGCTCGCGGAATTCGCCCACCGACCGCGCGACGGAGCCCGCAAGGTCCGAGACCGCCGGCCGCCACAGGGTCGGGTTCAGCGGGCTCGGCCCCAGCTCGAGCATCTCCTCGGTCTGGCGGTCGCGGATGATCGCGTCGATCTCGGCCACGATGCCGTCGGCCAGCGTGAACGCCTCTTCGGCGCGGCGCACGGGGACCATGAGCTCGCGCATCTGCTCGCGCAGCTGCTGTCGCCGGTCGTAGATCTCGGGCGGTTCGGCGCCGCTTTCGGGGGCCTCGCCCAGCGCGTCGATCTGCGCCTGAAGCGTCGCGATCCGCGCCGAATTGACGTTCTGCGCGGCCAGGAACCGCTCGCGCCACGTCGCGATGTCGGCGCGCAGCACCTCGAGCGCCTGGTTCGAAGCCTCGCCGCGCTCGACGAGCTCTTGCGCCTCGGCGGCGCGGTCGGACCACAACTCGTAATCGACCGCCCCGCCTTCGTCCTGCGCGAACGCGGCTGCGCACGACAGAAGAAGCGCCAGAAGCGCCGCGCGAAGCCATCCGAAGGCCATGGCCTAGACCGGCTCGAAGACGCCGGGGATCGAGGCCGGCGCGCGGTCCAGCCAGGACGGCACGGGCAGGCCCTTGCCGCGCAGGAAGTCGATGTTGAACAGCTTCGACTGATAGCGGTTGCCGTAGTCGCACAGGATCGTGACGATCGTGTGGCCCGGGCCCATCTCGCGCGCCATGCGCATTGCGCCGGCGACGTTCACGCCGGTCGATCCGCCCATGCACAGCCCTTCCTCGGAAAGCAGGTCGAACGCGACCGGCAGCGCCTCGGCATCGGGGATGCGGCAGACGAAGTCGGGCGTGAAGCCCTCGAGGTTGGCGGTGATGCGCCCCTGCCCGATCCCCTCGGTGACGGAATCGCCGGGGTTTTCCTCGCCGGTGTAGATCTTGAACAGGCCCGCGCCCTCGGGGTCGGCCAAGCCGACTTTCACGCCTTTGGGCTGCAGCGCCTCGGCCACGCCGGCCACGGTGCCGCCCGAACCTGCCGCGCAGATGAAGCCGTCGACCTTGCCGCCGGTCTGCTCCCAGATCTCGGGGCCGGTGGTTTCCACATGCGCGCGACGGTTGGCGACGTTGTCGAACTGGTTGGCCCAGATCGCGCCGTGCGGCTCGGACTTGGCCAGTTCCTCGGCCAGACGGCCCGAGTAGCGGACGTAGTTGTTGGGGTTCTTGTAGGGCGCTGCGGGCACCTCGACCAGCTGCGCGCCGGCGAGCCGCAGCATGTCCTTCTTTTCCTGGCTCTGCGTCTCGGGGATGACGATGACCGTCTTGAACCCCAGCGACGCGCCCACCAGCGCAAGCCCGATGCCGGTATTGCCGGCGGTGCCCTCGACGATGGTGCCGCCGGGTTCTAGCAGGCCCTTCTCCATCGCGTCGCGGATGATGTAGAGCGCCGCGCGGTCCTTGACCGACTGGCCCGGGTTCATGAACTCGGCCTTGCCGAGAATCGTGCATCCGGTGGCCTCGGACGCCTTGCGCAGGCGGATGAGCGGCGTGTTCCCGACGGCGTCGGGCAGATCGCTGGCAATACGCATGGAGCACGTCCTTCCTTTTGGCGCGGACCCTAGTGGCGCGGCCGGCGGAACTCAAGCAGAGGCGCGCAGCCTCTCACGGTGCCGTGCGAGCCAGAGCAGCATCATGGCCAAGGGCGCGACGTTGACCTCGCCGCTGTCGAGCAGCGCCATCGCGTCGTCGAAGGGGATGGCGTGGCTGCGGATATCCTCGTTCTCGTCCGCAAGGCCGCCATGCGCACGCTCGCGCCCCGACAGGTCGCATAGGCCCAGGAACAGGTGGAAGAACTCGGTCGAGTAGCCGGGCGAGGAATAGGCCCGGACCATCGGAAGCAGCTCGTGCAGGTCCAGCCCCGCCTCTTCACGGGTCTCGCGCCGGGCCGCGACCTCGGGCAACTCGCCCGCATCGACGAAACCCGCCACCGGTTCCAGCACCCAGGGCGCCGGGTCGCCCCGCAGCAGCGGGCCATAGCGCACCTGCTCCACCAGCAGGACCTTGTCGGTAACCGGGTCGTAGGGCAGCACCAGTGCGACGTCGAAGCTGACCAGCGTTTCGCGCGTCAGAGGCTCGGACCAGTTGCCGTCGAAGGTGCGGTGCTGCAGGTCGAAGCGCCGCAAGCGCATGAAACCGTCATAGCCGTCGTCGCGCAGCCGCAGGTCCACCTCGCCCTCGGCGGGCGCGCGGCGCAGGGTCGACGGCGCGCCCGCCTCGGCCAGGCGCCGCGCCCAGGCGCGGGCGCGGAACATCGGCAGCAGCGCGTGCACCTGCTCGACCGGCTGACGACCGTAGCGGTCCATGACCTCGGCCGCGGCGTCCATGCTGACCCTGCCCCAGTCGCGCAGCCAGTCCTCCAGCGACCATTCCGGGCCGGGGGACCAATGCCCTTTGCGGGGCATGTAGATGCGGGCGCGGGCCGGTCCCTGATCGGTGTCGACATCCACATCGCGCAGGTCGAAGGCAAAACCGCCCTCGTAGAAATCCAGCCGCGCCACGTCCTCGGCGCTCGCGTCCCGCAGCAGCAGCGCCGGCGCACTCGCGTCGGCATTCGGCATGATCATCGGAAACGGCTCGTCCGCGACCCAATGCACGGCGTGGCCGGGAATGCGCGCCGGCACCACACCGCGTGGTGCGCGCCCAAGGATGCGTTCCAGCAACGGCGCGTGACGCAGCGTGCCGTAGAAGACCAAGTCCGCCATCACCGCCACCTGCGCGCCGCGGCCTCGGCCGCCAGCGAGACGATCACCCCGCCGATCGCCAGCGTGACCAGGATCCCCGGCGTGGCGATGCGCAGGAAGAAGCCGACGCCGATCTCGAACACCGCGACCAGCGCCTCGAGCGGGCCGTCATAGCGGTTGGCCATCGCCAGCCGCACCATCTCGTTCACGGCCTGCACGAACAGCGCCCAGAACAGCAGCACGACCGCGCCGGTGATGCCGTTCGTGATCGCCACCGCCGCGCCCCGTCCGGCGCGCGGCCCCAGGGTCTGCCAGCCGACCAGAAGGCCCAGCGCGGTGTTGATCGTCGTGAACCAGCCGAAGTCGGTGGCCTCGGGATAGAGCAGGATCACCTGTCCGGACACGATCAAGCCGAGAAACGCCAGGCCCAGCGCGGCGACCAGTCTTGCCCCGGTCGGCATGCTCAGGCCGGCCGCGAGACGGTGATCTGCGTCACGTCGCAGTTCTCGACCGCGAAGCTGGCGGCGCAGGACGTCAGGTAGAAGTTCCACATCCGCCGGAAGCGGTCGTCGAAGCCGAGGCGCGCGATCTCGTCCCACTTCTCGTTGAAGGTCTGGTGCCAGCGGCGCAGCGTCTTGTCGTAGCTCTTGCCGAACTCGACCGAGCGTTCCACCGACAGGCCGGCGCGCTCGACCTGCTGGCGCAGGATCACCGGGCTGGGCAGCATGCCGCCGGGGAAGATGTAGCGCTGAATGAAGTCCACGCCGCGCTTGTAGACCGCCCAGCGCCGGTGGGCGACCGTGATGATCTGCAAGGTCGCGTTCGCGCCGGGCTTCAGCCGCTCGCGCAGCGTGTCGAAGTAGACCGGCCAGTATTTCTCGCCCACGGCCTCGAACATCTCGATCGAGGCGATGCCGTCATAGGTGCCGCGCTCGTCGCGGTAGTCCTGGAGTTTCAGCGTGACGCGGTCCTGAAGGCCGGCTGCGTTGATGCGGTCCTGCGCGAAGCGGAACTGTTCCTCGGAAATCGTCAGACCGGTGACTCGCAGGCCGCGCTCCTTCGCGGCGTATTCCGCAAACCCGCCCCAGCCGCAGCCGATCTCGAGCACGTGGTCGCCGGGTTTCGCGCCCATTTGGTCGACCAGCGACGCGTACTTGGCGATCTGCGCCTTCTCCATGCTCTCCTGCCCCGTGTCGAACCGGGCCGAGGAATAGGTCATCGTGTCGTCCAGCCAGAGCCGGTAGAACTCGTTCCCGAGGTCGTAGTGGTACGAGATGTTGCGCTTGGCCTGCCGCCTGGAGTTGCGCTGCAGCAGGAAGCGCAGCTGTTCGTAGGCGCGCACCAGCCGCTGGCCGGGGAAGCCGTCGTAGATGTGGTCGTTGTCGGTGTGCACGAGATCCATGAAGGCCATCAGGTCCGGCGTCGACCACCAGCCGTCCATGTAGGCCTCGCAGAACCCAAGGTCGCCCTCTCGGATCAGACGGGCGAACAGGTCGGGATTGTGGATGTGGATCTCGGCAACGGGGCCGGGATTCTTCCCCTCGGCCCGAAAGCGGCGCCCGTCGGGTAACACGAAGTCGGCACGGCCGGCGTTCATCTCCTGCGCGAGGGCGAAGACCCGGGCGAAATAGCGCGGAAGATTCGGTTCGTTCTCGGTCTTTGTCAGGATCATGCTCGGCCCAATGCGATTTGACCGACATCTTAGAGGGGGATCGGGGACGGGCAAGCGCTGAGGCCGTTTTATCACGTCGCATCGCGCACTTGTGCCGCGTGGATGCCGCCGCAGCACGCGCGGCGACTCAGAAGTCGCGGTTCTCGTAGGCGGCGAGCGCCCGCCTGCGCCCCTCGCCGGGTTCGACCACCGGGTCCGGATAGGGCGCGCCCGGATCGAGCTTCCATCGCCGCGGAATCGCATCGAAATACGACAGCGCCTCGGGCGCCGGATCGTCCTGCCCTTCGGCGATCCACCGGTCGACATAGGCGCGGTCCTTGTCGAACCGGTCCAGCTGCGTGACCGGATTGAACACCCGGAAATAGGGCGTGGCATCGGGGCCCGATCCGGCCGACCACTGCCAGCCCAGCGCGTTGCTGGCCGGGTCCCAGTCGATCAGGTGGTCGTCGAACCAGGCCTGTCCGATGCGCCAATGCGTCATCAGGTGCTTGGTCAGGTAGCTTGCCACGATCATCCGCGCGCGGTTGTGCATGCGGCCGGTGACGTACATCTCGCGCTGGCCCGCATCGACGAAACGGATGCCCGTTCTGCCCTGCTTCCAGGCGCGCACCTCGGCGCGGTCGGCGTTCTCGCTCCAGCCGAAGGCGTCCCATTCTGTGCGCCAGTTCCGGTTCAGCAGGTGCGGCGTATGCCACACGAGATGGTAGGCGAAGTCGCGCCAGACCAGTTCCTTGAGGAAGGTCTCGGCGCCCTTCTTGCCTTCCTCGCGGGCGCGCTGGCCGGCGTGCCAGCATTGCGCCGGGCTGATCTCGCCCAGCGTGAGGTTCTCGGACAGGTTCGATGTGCCGTTCACGCCCGGAAGATCGCGCGAGGCATCGTAGCCGTCGACCACGTTGGCCATGAAGGCGCCCAGCCGGCCCTGCGCCGCTTCCTCGCCCACGTTGGCCCAGGGTGCGACGATCGCCGCCCCGCGATTCATCGCGGCGCCGAGGGTCCAGTCCTTCAGGTCTTCGCTGTCGGGCCAGCTATCGGGCGCGGGGATGCGTCCGGGGGCTGGCAGCGGCGCCTCGACCCCGCGGCCGCGCACGGCCTTCCAGAACGGGGTGTACACCTTGTAGTAGCCGCCTGTTCCGGTCTCGACGGTCCACGGCTCGAACAGCACGTGCCCGGCGCAGGACTTGGCCGTAACGCCCTTCTCTTGAAGCGCCGCCTTCACGGCCTTGTCGCGTGCGACCGCGTCCGGGTCGTAGGCACGCATCCACCAGACGTCGCCCGCGCCGGTCTCGTCCACCAGCTTCGCCAGTACCTCATACGCCTCGCCCGAGCGCAGGATCAACCGCGAGCCCGCCTTGCGTAAGGCGGCTCCGAAGACCTCCAGCCCCGCGCCCAGCCGCCATTTCGGCGCGGCGCCCAACCCGTCGACCAGCGGGTCCCGGATCGTCACCGGGATCACCGGGCGCCCCGACTTGGCGGCGGCGTGCAGGGCGGCATGGTCGCTCAGCCGCAGGTCGCGGCGGAACCAAAGGATAATGGGTGCGCGGTCGGACAACGATTGCTCCATCCAAGCGGATCGACGGCGCGCCGTCGCGACCCGAGACCTAGCCCGCCCTCGCCCGGATCAAGACGCGCGATCAGAGAACAGCGTCGAGCGCCCGCATCGCCTGCGCCACTTCTTCCTCGCTCGTGTAATGCACGAAGGACAGGCGCAGCACGCCTCGGTCGGGATCGATGCCCATGCCCTGCAAGGCGCGCACGGCATAGAAATTGCCGCCACCCGCACAAACGCCGTGACCGGCCAGCGCCTCGGCCACGCCAAGCGCGGGCCGGTCCAGCGCCAGCGCGACGGTGGGCGCGCGCTGTTCGGCCCGGTCGGGGCCCAGCAGACGCACGTCGTTGCGCCCCGCCACCATGTCGAGCAGCGGCTGCAGCAGTGCGATTTCGTGCGCGCGCATCAGGTCGTGCACGCCGGCGGCGTCGGTGCCGTGATGCGCGGCCAGCGCGTCGATATAATCGGCCATGCCCGCGCAGGCAGCGACTTGCGCATGATCCGGCCCCGCCGGCGTGAACCGCTTGTAGAGCGTGTCGCCGTTGAACCAGTGCGCCTGGTTGGGCAGCGCCTCGGCCAGCGCGCGGCGCATCACCATGATCCCTTGGTGGGGCCCGTAGGTCTTGTAGCTGGAGAACAGGTAGATGTCGGCGCCCAGCGCATCCACATCCGGGAAGCCGTGCGGCGCGTAGCTGACCCCGTCGACGCAGACGAAGGCGCCGGCCGCGTGCGCCACCGCGGTGATCTCGGGCACCGGGTTGATCTCGCCCACGACGTTCGAGCAATGCGGGAAGCAGACCAGGCGCACCTTGTCGTCCAGCAGGTCTTCAAGGTCGTCCGGGTCCAGGTGCCCGGTCGCCGCGTCGATGACCCATTCGCGCACCTCGATGCCGCGATCGGACAGCCGCCGCCACGGGCCCGAATTGGCCTCGTGGTCCTGGTTGGTCACGATGATCGCCTCGCCCGGCTCTAGGAACTCGGCGAAGGCCTGCGCAAGGACGTAGGTGTTCTGCGTCGTCGACGGGCCGAAGGCGACCTCGTCGGTGTCGACCCCAAGAAGCGCGGCCAGGCGCGTGCGGGCCTCGTCCATCTCGGCGCCGGCACGTTGGCTGGCGGGATACGGCGCGTAGGGCTGGACCTTGCGGTCGTGGTAGAAGCGCGTCAGCCGGTCGATCACCGCGCCACAGGTATAGGACCCGCCTGCGTTCTCGAAGAACGCCTGCCCCTGCAGCGCGGGTTCGCGGAAGGCGGGGAATTGTGCCCGTACGAATTCGATGTCCAGCATGACGGCCTCGCTTGATATTCCGCCGCGACAAGACCGCCGCAAGCAGGCGGGGTCAAGCCGCCCGCGCGATTTCGGTTCGCGGGCGCATGTCACGCAAAGGGCGCCCCGGCCGATGCCGGAACGCCCCTAGGTCACTCTTTCAGGCCGTTGGCCGGCTCAGACGCGCTTTTCCGAGCTCAGCCCGCGATAGATGGCGAAGCACATCACCAGCAGAACCAGCGTGAATGGCAGACCGGTCGAGATCACCATCGCCTGCAGTGCCGTCAGGCCGCCACCTACCAGCAGAGCGATCGCGACCCCGCCCTCGATCAGGCACCAGAACACCCGCTGCGGGACCGGCGCGTCGACCTTGCCCCCAGCGGTGATCGTGTCGATCACAAGGCTGCCGGAATCCGACGAGGTCACGAAGAACA
>NZ_JBELMH010000010.1:25930-27452 GCF_042096055.1 Citreimonas sp.
GCGGTGATCGTGTCGATCACAAGGCTGCCGGAATCCGACGAGGTCACGAAGAACACGATCACCAGCACGATCCCGATGAACGACGTGATCTGTGCGAGCGGCAGGGCGGCGAGCATCTCGAACAGCTGCAGCTCTAGCGCCGCGTCCTGTGCCTGGGTGTAGCCCTGCTCGACTACCTGGTGGATCGCGGTGCCGCCGAAGACGGTCATCCACAGCACGCAGACCAGGCTGGGGATCAGCAGAACGCAGGTCACGAATTCACGCACCGTGCGGCCCCGGCTGACGCGGGCGATGAACATGCCGACGAAGGGCGACCAGCTGATCCACCATGCCCAGTAGAAGGACGTCCAGCCCTGCATGTAGTTCGTGTCCTCGCGTCCGAACGGGTTCGACAGCGCCGGCAGGTTGACCAGGTAGGCGCCCAGCCCCTCGAAGAAGCCGACGATCAGGAACAGCGTCGGGCCGATCAGCAGCACGAACAGCAGCAGCAGCGCGGCCAGGCCCATGTTGATCTCGGACAGGCGCTTGACCCCGCCGTCGAGGCCCCGCAGGACCGAGATCGTCGCGACGCCCGTGATCGCCCCGATCAGCAGCACCAGCAGCAGGACCGAGTTCAGCGAGTCGTTCTCGTTGCCGAAGGGGATGCCCCACAGCGACCGCGTGCCCTCGGCCGCGTCGCCCGAACCGAACAGCAGCGTCAGCCCCGAGGCTGCCTGCTCGGCGCCGATGCCGAGCGAGGTCGCCAAGCCGAACAGCGTCGCCAGAACCGCCAGCGTGTCGACAACGTGACCGGGCCAGCCCCAGACGCGTTCGCCCAGCAGCGGATAGAACGCCGAGCGGATCGAAAGCGGCAGACCCTTGTTGTACGAAAACAGCGCCAGAGCGAGCGCGACGACCGCGTAGATCGCCCAAGGGTGCAGGCCCCAGTGGAAAATCGTGGCCGCCATGCCGAGCCGCGCGGCCGCTTCGGGGTTCCCCTCGGCGCCGGACAACGGTGCCCACGAGCCACCATTGACCGAGGTCGAGAAGTGCGTCAGCGGCTCGGACACGCCGTAGAACATCAGGCCGATGCCCATGCCGGCGGCGAACAGCATCGCGAACCACCCGACGTAGGTGTAGTCCGGCGTCGCCTCGGTTCCGCCGAGGCGGACCTTGCCGACGGGCAGGACGATCAGCGCGAGGCTGAACAGGACGAAGATGTTGGCGGCGCTGAGGAACAGCCAGTCGAAGGTGCTGGTCAGCCAGGGACGCAGGGCGTTGAACATCGTGTCCGCCTGCTCCTGGAAGATTAGCGCGTATGCCGTGAACAGCACGACCCCGATCCCGGAGATCAGGAACACCGGGTTGTGGATGTCGATCCCGAAGGGCCCGATCTTCTTCTCGATGTTGTCCTGTCCGACCTCGTAGTCGGTCTCGATCGGGTTTACCGCGCCGTCTGGCGAGGGAATCCCCTGATCATCGGTCGTCGTATCGGCCATGGGTGGCCTCCTCTTGCTCGTTTCCGTCTCGTCGTCTCTCCGGC
>NZ_JBELMH010000010.1:27552-29420 GCF_042096055.1 Citreimonas sp.
TCGGCAACTCTTTGCCGACGGCGAAGTTCCGCCGGAACTACATGATGGGCAGCGCCTACCATCCGATGTCGATGACGACAACTCGTCCGGCCGAAATTCCTTTGAGGTATTCGGTCCGCTGCCCGCATTCGCGCCGCTTTCGGCAGCGCATCGACGGCGAACAGGTGTGTTAAGGCCCCGTAACGGCAAAGGGGCCGGCGTTTTTAGCGCCGGCCCCGCCGTAGTTCTCACATCTTCCGCCGAAGCGTTTTCTTTTCAGGAAGACAGGCAGAGCGGGATCAGAAATCCTTCCAGATCGAGTCGTCCCCGGCGCCGCCCGAAGCCACGCGCTTGGCAGGCGCGGGCACAGCGGTCTCGGCCGCGCGCGCGTCCGGCTTCGGCGCGGCGGGCTTCGCCTGCTCTGCCTTGGCGGCGGTTTCAACTTCCCGTTCCCAAGATCCGCGGGGCGCCTCGTCGCTCTTGCTCGCCCATTCCGAATCCTCGGCGAAGTCCTCGCCCAGCGGGTCCGCCATGGGGACGGCCGAATTCTCGCCGCCCAGGAACTCGACCAAGATGCGCGAGACGTGGCTTGCCTCGTTGCTGAGCTCTTGGCTGGCGCTGCTGGTCTCACCCACGAGGGCCGCGTTCTGCTGCGTGACCTTGTCCAGTTCGCCCACGCCGACCGTGATTTCCTGCACGGCCGAGGCCTGCTCCTTCGCCGAACTGGCGATGTCGGACACGAGGTCCGAAACCTCGGTCACGCTCTGCACGATGTGCTGCAGGGTGGCGCTGGTCTCCTCGACCAGCCGCTCTCCGTCCTCGACCTGGCGCGAGCTGGTCGAGACGAGGTCCTTGATCTCCTTGGCGGATTCCGATGCGCGCTGCGCGAGCGAGCGCACTTCAGACGCCACGACGGAGAAGCCCTTGCCGGATTCACCGGCCCGCGCGGCTTCGACGCCGGCGTTCAGCGCCAGCAGGTTGGTCTGGAAGGCGATGTCGTCGATCACGCCGATGATCTGGGTGATCTGCTCGGACGACTTGGTGATCGAGCTCATGGCGGTCATCGCCCGGCCCATCACCTCGCCGCCGCGCTCGGCGCGACGGCGACCCTCCAGCACCTTCTCGTCGGCTTCCTGGGCGCGCTGCGCGGCGGACCGCACGCTTTCGGACAGTTCCTCGAGCGCCGCCGCCGATTCCTCGAGCGTCGCGGCCTGAACCTCGGCACGCTTGGACATCTTCATCGACATATCCGCGAGATCGTTGGCGTTGGTCTCGACGGTGGTGACGCTGTTGCGCACGGACGTCACCAGACGGTTCAGCGCTGCGGCGAGGCCGTTGAAGTCTTCGCAGAGCCGGACATAGCTTTCGCCGAGATCGTTCCACTCAGTCGCGGCGATCGTCTCGTCCACGCTGCCGTTCTTCAGGGCGTTCATTGCCTCGCCCATGCGGGCGAACAGCGCGACGCGTCGATCGTTCTCGCGACGCTCAGTCGCGTTCTTCTCGTCGGCGGCGACAAGGCGACCGCGCAGGTCGTCGAGGCGGCGGGCAATGCGACCGATCTCGTCCTGACGGTCAGCCGCCAGCATCTCGAAATCGTACTCTTCGTTCGCGATCCGCTCGACATACCCGACGATCGCCTCGATCGGACGGGACAGGACGCGACCGAAGATGAATGCCAGACCCAGGGACGCGGTCAGACCCACCGCCGACGCGATGAGTAGCAGGCGCATTTGGACGTCGAGGTTGGTCGACGTCGCGCTCAGGGCCTCGTCCACGGCGGCCGTGTAGCGCGGCTGCAGCTCGTTCAGGGTCGCCAGATGGCGGTTCATCATCGGCATCAGCACGTCGCGCAATTCGCGGTTCAGGCTGAACGGATCCATGGCCTCGAT
>NZ_JBELMH010000010.1:29520-31250 GCF_042096055.1 Citreimonas sp.
CGTATCCGAATTGACTGGGAAAGGTAATGATCTTGCTAACCGCGCCACGGGGCGCGACGGGAAGTACAGAGCATTTTCGAAGATTGGGCGAAGGAATTTGGCGCTCGCGACAGGATTCGAACCTGTGACCTTCGGCTTCGGAGGCCGACACTCTATCCAGCTGAGCTACGCGAGCGCATCGGGCCGCCGAACGGCCGTTGCGGGCTGTTTAGGGCAATCGCCGCCCGCCCGCAACGGGAAATCCCGCCCCCGCGCCTCAGGCGAAGAGGTCGTGCGCCAGTTCCAGCGCCTCGACCAGGCGGTCGACCTCGGCCTTGGTGTTGTACAGGCCGAAGGACGCGCGGCAGGTCGCGGCCACCCCCATGTGCTCCATCAGCGGACCGGTGCAATGCTGGCCCGCGCGAACCGCGACGCCCTTCTTGTCGAGGATCGTCGACAGGTCGTGCGCATGAGCCGCGCCGTCCATCGTGAACGAGAAGATCGCCGCCTTGTCGGGAGTCGTGCCCTGCACGCTGATCCAGTTCAGCCCGTCCAGACGCGCGCGCGCATAGTCGCGCAGACGCGTCTCGTGCGCGGCGATGTTCTCCATCCCGAGGGTCATCATGTAGTCGAGCGCCACGCCCAGTCCGATCTGCGAGACGATGCCGGGCGTGCCGGCCTCGAACTTCATCGGCGGGTCGTTCCATGTGATGCTGTCCTTGTGGACCTCGCGGATCATGTCGCCGCCGCCCATGAAGGGCTGCATCTGGTCCATGCGCTCGCGCCGGATGTAGATCGCGCCCGACGCCGAGGGACCGTAGAGCTTGTGCCCAGTGATCGCGTAGAAGTCGCAGCCGATGTCGGCCACGTTCACCGGCATGTGCACGGCGGCCTGGCTGCCGTCGATCAGCGTTGCGACACCGCGTTCGCGCGCGGCGTGGCAGATCGTCTTCACGTCGACCACGGTGCCCAGAACGTTCGACAGGTGCGTGACCGCCACGAGCTTCGTCTTGGGGCCGATCGCGTCGATGACCTTCTGCGGGTCCAGGTAGCCGGTGGAATCCACGTCCACCCACTTGATCACCACGCCCATCCGCTCGCGCAGGAAGTGCCAGGGCACGATGTTGGCGTGGTGCTCCATCACCGACAGCACGATCTCGTCGCCCGCCTGCAGGTTCGGCATGCCCCATCCGTAGGCGATCAGGTTGATGCCCATCGTGGTGCCGGTGGTGTAGACGATCTCCTCGGGGTCGGGCGCTCCGATGAAGCGCACGACGACCTCGCGCACGCTTTCGTACTTCTCGGTCGCGAGGTTCGACAGGAAGTGCAGCCCGCGATGCACGTTGGCGTATTCCTCGGCATAGCCGCGGGTGATCGCGTCGATCACCACCTGCGGCTTCTGCGCGGAGGCCCCGTTGTCGAGATAGACCAGCGGCTTGCCGTTCACCTCGCGCGACAGGATCGGGAAATCGCGGCGGATTCGCTCAACATCATACATATCCGGTGACTCCGTCCGGTGTGATCCCGATCGCCGACAGCACGATGGACAGCACGATCGCCATGCCGAAGATGCCCACGATCAGGACGAGAATTGCCTTGAGGACGCTGCGCAGCTCGTGCGCCTCGTCGATGAAGTGGACCGCGATCCAGATCCCCAGCGCCGAGGCGACCATCACCGCGACGGCGCCGAGGAACTGCGAGATCGGCATCAGCACGAGAACCACGGCCTGCGCCAGCACGCGCAGCGCCTG